>JANLPX010000435.1:0-3137 GCA_031367485.1 Alphaproteobacteria bacterium
CATCGGTTGAGCCAATGTAGAGAGTGCCGTTTCTCTGGCTGGCGACGATGTAGACGTAGAAGGCCATGGGAAGAGGCAGTCCTGGAAAAAGTGTGCGAGCGGTCCGACAGGCACCAGTTCCTCACAGCAAATTCCATAAAATATGTTACATATTTCCCTTGAATACGATTCTAGAATATGTAACATATTTCCATAGTTGGAAGAAATGGAGCACGAGATGATGCCTGTAGTTAGAATCAATGACGCTACATTTGCTGACCTAAAATCCATCGCGACATGGTTTGGAACCAAGACGCCTAGCCAAACCATAGACCGCATTGTGCAGGAAGCATTGGAGCAGCTTGGAATGGAGCGTGATGAGGAACCCCAAGCCGCTTCGGGCATATCTAGCGACAACGTGACCGAATTTGGCAAAGCGCCAGGACTCAGTTTCACCAAGCCGGTCTCTGCATCAGTAAACAATAAGCCGCTCGGTAGGGTGCCCTGGCTGCGCGTTCTGCTAGCAACTATTGCACAGGTCAAAGCAAAGGGTTTTGAGGGAGATCGTCTCGCCGGAGAACTTCATGTCCCAGCGAAGTCCAAAAGACATGAGGGTAATGGGTTTAAGTACTACCCCGAACTCGGCATCTCTATCCAGGGTCAGTCGACCCCGGATGCGTGGAAGGAAATTGACCGGATTGCCAAGAAGTACGGCATCCCAGTGATCGTCGAGTTCTCGTGGAGTCAGAATCCAAAAGCGCAGTTCCCCGGAAGGACTGGTGTGCTTAGATCAGCATGTTGAGTTTCTACCGACCCCAGCGCAGCAGGAGACATAAAAAGCCTGGGTCCCCGCTTTCGCGGGGATGAGCGGGGTGAGGTGCTGGGGCTCGTTAAACCCTCAACGGCATCAACACGTACCGCACATCAGGGTCGGTTGGGTCCAGCACCAGGGCCGGGTCGTTCGGGCCGCCGAAACGGAACTCGGCCTGCTCAGCGCCGATCTGATCGGTGACGTCGAGCAGGTAGCGGGCGTTGAAGCTGAGTTCGAAGCTGTCGCCGGTGTAGTCGACCTCGATTTCCTCGACCGCCTGACCGGCCTCCATATTGCGTACGGTCAGGATCACCCGGCCGGGCTCGATGGCCATGCGGACAGAGCGGGATTTTTCGGCGGAGATGGTGGCGACGCGGTCGACGGCTTGGGCGAACAGCTTGTTGTCGACCATCATCACCTTGTCATTGTCACGCGGGATGACCCGGACATAGTCAGGGAAATTGCCGTCAATGACCTTGGAGGTCAGGGCCGCTCCGCTGAATTCGAAGCGGATCTTTTGCGGGCTAAGGGCCAGATCGACGGTTTCACCGGCATCGTCCAGCAGACGGCGTGCTTCATTGATTGTCTTGCGCGGCACGATGACGCCCGGCGATCCAGCTGAACCCTCTGGCGCGATCATCTCGGCCAAGGCCAAGCGGTGCCCGTCGGTGGCCACGGCGCGCAGTTTGGCGACGCCGCCCTCGACAACCGTATGGAGATAGAGGCCGTTCAGATAATAGCGGGTCTCTTCGGTGGAGATGGCGAATTTGGTCTTGTCGATCAGGCGGATCAGGTCGGCCACATCGACGCCGACGCGAGCAGCCAGACCATCCGCCGACATGATCGGGAAATCACCGGCCGGCAGGACTGGCAGGTTAAAGCGTGAGCGCCCAGCCGCCACGGTCAGGCGCGGGTCTTCGCCGGTGAAGCTCAAGGAGACGTCGGATCCCTCGGGCAGTTTGCGGACGATCTCATAGAGCGTGTGGGCCGGTGCGGTGATCTGGCCGGTCTGGTCGACCTGGGCCAGGGCCTCATCGATGATTTCCATGTCCAGATCGGTGGCGGAAAAGGTCAGTCGGTCCCGCTCTGCCGAAAGCAGCACATTGGAGAGGATCGGGATGGTATTGCGCCGCTCGACCGCGCTCTGCACATGGCCCAGGGCCTTTAACAATGCGGCCCGTTCAATCGTCAGCTTCATGGTGTCGTCCGTAACTCCGCGGGCCCGAGCCTCCCGGCTTGGGGGGACTCAGGACTTTAGCGGAATCTCTGGACGGCGGAAGGGGGTGTTACGCCCGCGTGTCGACTGAATTTCCGGGGTCGCCTTCATCATTGGCGGCATAGGGATTACCGGCTTGGGGCTCGACGGGGGTGTCTCCGACCGAACCCTTGGCGGCGACCACCACCATGGCGGGGCGGACCAGACGACCTAGCAGCTCATAGCCGGGCTGTAGGGTGGCGATCACGCCGCCGCCAGCCACCTCGGTCGAGGGTTGCTCCATCATAGCCTGATGCTGGTGTGGATCGAATTTGGTACCCTTGACGGGCTCCAGACGCTTGAGGCCATTGGTTTCAAAGGCCCCGAGCAGAGCCTTTTCGGTCATCTCTACGCCGACCACGAAATTGTTGACTGCCGGATCGCCGCTTTGGGGCGGTGCGGCCAGGGCGCGGCCTAGGGTGTCGGCGACGGTCAGCAGATCGCGGGCGAACTTTTGGATGGCATAGGCGCGCGCGTCATTGGCCTCACGCTCGGCGCGGCGTTTGGTGTTTTCCGCCTCGGCCGCATAGCGCAGGGTTTGCTCCTTCAGGGCGGCAACCTCTGCCGTGAGCTTTTCCATATGGTCGAGCGCCGCATCGGCGACGGCGTCTAGTTCTTCGTCGGCCGGCGTTTGATCGTCGGACATTGGCAGTTCCTTCTAGGTATTGGCCATCTGGGAGAGCACGCGGGCGGTATAGTCCACCAGCGGGATCACCCGGGCATAGTTTAGACGGGCTGGCCCGATCACGCCGATCGCGCCCAGCACCTTTTGATTGCCCGTCATATAGGGTGCTGCGATCACAGCGGAACCCGAAAGCGAGAACAGACGGGTTTCAGCGCCAATAAAAATGCTCACGCCCTGGGCCTCGGCCACGCCATTGAGCAAACCGATAAGCTGTTCTTTCTGTTCCAAGTCATCAAACAGCATGCGGACCCGTTCCAGATCCTCCAGCGCTTGTCCGTCGCCCAGCAGGTTGGCGCGACCCCGAACAATGAGCGCGCGCTCGGCTCCTTCGCCGCCGCTCCACCCCGCAAGGCCGTCCTCGACCAGGCGCGCGGCGGTGGCATTGAGCTCACGCCGGGCGCTGTCCA
>JANLPX010000472.1:0-2415 GCA_031367485.1 Alphaproteobacteria bacterium
CTTCGGCGCGAAGGGCAAAGGCTTGCCATTAATGTTGCAGCTGACTGGCGAACCAACAGGGCAGTTGAAGTTGTCAACCTGCGCGTCCGTGCTGGCGAACGCAAAGCTCAGACGCAGGCCAGACATTGGACGGGCGCTGAAGTCACCTTCAATACCCCTCGAGGAGACCCTACCGGCGTTGATCAGACGGGTGACGAAGGCCGGTGGCGTTCCGACCGTATCGGTGAAATTGGCCTGATAATTGTCGAACTTGGTATCGTATAGAGCGACCGCGCCCTGAAGTTTGCCGTCGAACAGATTGCCCTTGATCCCGAGTTCGTAGGACTTGGAGGTTTCGGGCTTTAGAGCGATTTCGTCGATCGCCTGCATGTTGAAGAAGGTGTTGAAGGCCGGGCCCTTATAGCCGCGCGACGCGGTCGCGTAGACCATCATGTTGTCACTTAAGTCGTACTGCAGGCCGACCCGACCGCTCCATCCGTCTTCAGAGATCGAGCCCTTGCTGGCGTGGTTGGGGCGTACGCCGGTGATGGCAGCGGCCACCGTGGCAACGCGGTTATGATAGTAGGACAGCTCGTCGCGGATCAGACGACCGCCTATCAGGCCACGGAATTGCGGGGTGAAGTTGAAGTTGGCCTCGCCATAGGCGGCGTAGTTGCGACCACGAACGCCGTACTTGGCCAAACCGTTGTCATTGACGATGCTGCCCGCCACAACGCGGGAAACTTGCCGGAAATAGGTCTCGTCGGTATCCGCGCCCATATAATAGAGCCCAGCCACATAGTCGAAGAACCCGCCGGCGGGCGAGGTGATCCGAAACTCCTGGCTGCGCTGTGTGAAATCGACAATGCCGTCATCCCGAACGTCCGGGAAGGCCGCGGTCAAAGCCGGCAGGTTGTCGAAGTCCTGGTTCTGATGGTTCTTCCAGTACCGGTAGCCGGTGATGGAACTGAGAACGAAATCGCCCATCTTGTAGTCGGCCTGCAGGTTTAGACCGCCGTTGCGATCCTTCACAGTGCTGCCCAGACCAGCAACAGCTTTCGTATTGTTCGGCCCCGCCGTGACGCCGTAGCTGGTCAACAGGGTCGCCAGAGCCGCATTGTTGGTGAACACGCCGCTGGGATAGGCCACGCGACCGGTGGAAACAAACACACCCGTGGGCTGGCTCTCTTTGCCGGCCACCGTGTCGGCACCAAAGGTCAGGGTCAGGTCGTCCGTCGGCTTCGCGATGAACTTCACGCGAACGCCTTCATGGGCGTAGCCATTGACCTTGCCGCCATGAACGACGTCTTGAACATTGCCAGTGAAATTGGCGCCGACCACCGAGATCAGGCCGGTTAGCTTGTCGCCGAGCGGACCGGACAGCGACGCCTTCACCCGCTTTTCAGTGCCATCAAACAGCGAGATATCCGCATAACCGTGCAGTTCATCGGTCGGGCTCTTGGTCACGATATTGACCACACCGGCCGAGGCGTTCTTACCAAATAGGGTGCCCTGCGGACCGCGCAGAACTTCGATGCGCTCCAGGTCCATCAGGTCCAGGGTCGACTGACCGGGACGGGCCAAGACCACGCCGTCGATCACGGTGGAGACCGATGGCTCAACGCCGGGCGAGGTGGTGATGGTGCCGACGCCGCGGATGAACACGGTGCGGTCCTTGTTGGACGCGCCAGCCCGGAAGTCGACGGTTGGGATCGCTTGAGAGATGTCCTGCAGATTGTTCAGGTTCTTGGCGGCAACATCATCGCCGCTGATGACGCTGACAGCCACAGGCACCGAGCTCAGCGACTCTTCGCGGAAGCGGGCGGTGACAGTGATTTCCTCGACGGTGGTCGAGTCGGAGGCAGCCTCGGCGGCAAACGCCGTGCCGGACTGCGCAATCATTACGAACGCCGCACCCATCATAAGCGAGCGGAGATATGACGCCTTGCGCGTCTGGGCTTGGATTGGACTGGACATCTTGTTCCCCTTCATCCCGACTGTGCCGCCGGTGGATTAGGAGCGTCCGATAACCCCAAACCGCTTAAGCTTATGTGTCATTTTTATTACACGCCTTATCAACTTGCCTGAGGAATGGGCAGGTCAGTGTCTGGCTCAGCGATTTCTAGGCGTGGAAGCCAGAGCTGAAGCCAAGCTAGCGCAGCAAGATAGGAGCAAGCGGCGATGATCAGCAGCGGCGCATAGCCTTTGCCCGCCGTCAGCAACTCACCGGCCAACAGCACAATGCCCATGCCAGCGAAGTTCCCGCAAAGAGCGCCGAAACTGGTCACCGTTCCGACCCTGGCCTTAGGAATAATGTCGGCGATAGTGGAGAATATGCTGACCGAGAAGCCCTGGTGCGCCGCGAGGGTCAAGCCCAGCAGCCCAACGGCCACCCAGAGATTGTGAGCATAGATCGCCAATGGCACAGGGGTTACC
>JANLPX010000475.1:0-3325 GCA_031367485.1 Alphaproteobacteria bacterium
GACCCGGTTGCGCACGGGCCGGTAGGCGGGCTCGCCCCACTTCAGGCTCTCGTCGATGGGGCCGATCAGCGGGTTGGTGGCGGCGGTGTCGAGGATGATCCTGCGCAGGTCCAAAAGGGTCTGACGCTGTGGTGAAGCGAATGCGGCAAAGGCTGCGGCTACCTCGTCGTCCAAAATTGGCTGTTGCGTCATCATCGCCTCATTGACTGCCGTGATCACCCTGGCGGAATTGGCTAGAGCCCGCTAGCGTCTCGATCTCCTTGGGGCACTATCATGGCCGATCCCGTTGCGACCCCAAGCTTGGCCGACCTGACTCAGGCCAGCTGGAAGGTTGGCGTGTTGGGGTTTGGTGGCCCGGCGGGTCAGATCGCCCTGATGCACAGGGTGTTCGTTGACGAAAAGCGTTGGATCGATGAACCCCGCTATCTGCATGCGCTCAGCTATTGCACACTGTTGCCCGGCCCGGAGGCGCAACAGCTCGCGACCTATGTCGGTTGGTTACTGCACGGGGTGCGTGGCGGGATAATCGCCGGTGGGCTGTTTGTGATCCCCGGTGTCGTCGTCATGTTGGGCCTGTCCTGGCTCTACGCGGCGCAAGGACAAACTCCCTTAGTGGCGGCCATGTTCTACGGCGTTAAGGCCGCCGTGGTGGCGCTGGTGGTCGAGGCGTTGATCCGTATCGGGCGCCGTGCGCTGAAAGGTTGGACCGATCTGGCCATTGCCGCCGCTGCATTTGCGGCCTTGACCCTGTTCGGCGCACCGTTTCCGGTGGTGGTCCTAAGTGCCGCCCTGATCGGGTTTTTGCGGGGTGCGAATGCCCCGACCGGTGATGTACCGAAATCCGATATGCCCTCTGCGCGCCACGCCTTGATGACGGCGGTTATCTGGGCTGGCCTTTGGTTGGGACCGCTCGCCGCACTTTGGCTCAGCCTTGGGCCACAACACCTGCTGACCCGCGTGGCGGCACTGTTCTCGACTCTGGCCACGGTCACCTTTGGCGGTGCCTATGCGGCGCTGGCCTATTTGCAGCAACAGGCGGTGTCTGCTCAGGGCTGGCTAACACCGGCCCAGATGATCGACGGTCTGGGTCTGGCCGAAACCACGCCAGGGCCATTAGTGCTAGTCAATCAGCACGTCGCCTTCATGGCCGGTTGGCAGGCCCCTGGCGGCGGCATGGGCTTGGCGCTAGCTGCGGGCTTGATCGCGTCATGGTCAACCTTCGCGCCGTCCTTTCTCTGGATCTTTGCGGGTGCGCCCTATGCTGAACGCCTCCGTCAGAACCCCCGCGCCAAGGCGGCATTGGCCGCAGTGACCGCCGCTGTACTTGGGGTCATCGCCAACTTGGCGGTATGGTTCGCGGTCCATGCGCTGTTTAAGCAAAGCCGCCCCTGGCACGCGGCTTGGGGTCATGTGCTCGACCTGCCGGTGCTGGGCAGCCTTGATCCCTACGCTTTGGGACTGTCCATTCTGGCGGGTGCCGCCTTGATCCGGTGGAAGGTCAATGTCATCGCCGTGGTCTTGGTCTGTGCGGCGGCGGGGGCGGTGATCCGGCTATGGCTCTAACCGGCTTGGAACAGCTCGACCACATTGCCGGACGGGTCTTCCACTAGGATTTGCCGCCCACCAGGTCCTGAGACGATGTCGTTTCGAAACTTAGCACCGCGCGCCGATAGTGCGGCGATTTCGCCATCAAGGTCAGCAACCTCAAGCACGAAACGGTTCCAACCTCCGGGCTGCGGTATTCGCCCATCGGGCATGGCGCGCGCCGCCGATGCGCCGGGTCCGGCAACCCAAAGGGTCAGATCACCCTTGGCTAGGATCGCCATATTGGAGCCGAACTGCTGCTTGACCTCAAAGCCTAGGCCATCTCGATAGAAGGCGACGTTGGCGGGCACATCATCGACGAGATAGCGGACTGTGGCCATGGCGTTGCTCCTTCTCGCTGAAGTTCAGCCGATTTTTGTACGCCCGTCCAGATACGGAAAACCCGCCCCTGGGAAAGGGCGGGCTTTTGGAGCGGTGGGGAGGCCGCTCTGGCGCGCAGGGGTTCGCGCGGTGTGGATTTAGCGTGAGGCGAACTGGGCCTGGCGCGCGGCAGCCGCCTTCTCAGAAATCTCGGTCCGGACGCCCGCCTTGCAGGACGCGACAGAGTTCAGGCTCATGCGCTCGTCGCCGGTGGACTTGCAGAAATCAGCAGCGACCTTCTCAGTGCGCTGGGCCAGGACGCGTTGGCCCGCTGGGCTGGCCAAGTTCAGGTCGGAAATCTGTACCGCGTGGTGGGCTGGAGCAGCGTGCGCGGCAGTGGTGAGGGCGAGGGTAGGGATGGCGGCCAGAAACAGGCTGGCGACGCTGGCGATGCTGTTGGTGATCGTTGACACGTTGATCTCTCCGTCTTGAGTTTGTGAGGCTGCGGTGCGCCGCCGGTGTTCTTTAGGTAGAGATCGAATACTCAATTGTCCCGTTAAGTCTGGGTCATGAAGCAGATGTAAGAGAGTTACGGGAAGTACATGTCTTACCGCTCTGTAATGTGAGTTAATATAAACACCTGGTAATCATCGGGCTTCCCCTTCCGCCTGTCCTTGTCCAAGGTGGTGGCGTGAACATCCTCTTCATCACCCTCGACCAGTTTCGCGCCGACTGCCTGTCAGTTGCCGGCCACCCATTGGTGCGCACGCCCCACCTGGACCGGCTGGCTGGGCAGGGGGTGAGGTTCGCACGCCACTATAGCCAGGCCGCCCCGTGCAGCCCTGGTCGCGCCAGCCTCTATACCGGCGCCTATATGCTCAACCATCGGGTGGTTACCAACGGTACCCCCTTGGATCGGCGACTGGATAATGTGGCCATGGCTGCGCGCCGGGCTGGTTATGTACCAACCCTGTTCGGCTATACCGATCAAGCCGTCGATCCCCGCGACGTCACCGGCCCCGACGATCCGCGTCTGCAGTCTTATGAAGGCATTTTGCCGGGGTTTGAGGTAGGCCTAAACTTCGCGACGCATGACCCGAGCGTTTGGGTGAGCTGGCTCCGTGGCTTAGGACACGAGGTACCTGACGACTATGAGGGTGCCGTCGGTGGTGAGCCTGGGCGACCCGCCGAGCATAGTCTCGCGGCCTATCATACCGACGTCCTGATCGACTGGGTCGCGCGCCAGGAAGGGCCGTGGTTTGCCCATCTTAGCCAGCTTCGGCCCCATCCACCCTATGCGGCAGCAGGCCACTTCGCAGACCTCCATGACCCTGCGGGCATGACGCCGCCGATCACGCCATCGGATGCTCGTCACCGTCTTCATGAGGCGCTGATGAGGTCGCCGATCGGCGCACCCGGT
>JANLPX010000501.1:0-3052 GCA_031367485.1 Alphaproteobacteria bacterium
GTGATTTCGCGATGACCTTGAATCAGAGCTGGGCGGTTGGGAGTCTTGGCCGCAATGGCCTCCCACACATTAGCAAATGTCCACGCACTCATGATCGGCCTCCCGGAGTCTTCTTGTTGGGCGACAGTTCGCGTCCGACCAGGCTTTGGAGTCAATCGTAACCCTAGGATAGGCGCGCGCGTCGCAACTCACGGAAAGACACCAATCGCTGCGCGGCTTCGTCCCAGAGCGCTAGGCGAACGGTCTTGAAGCTTTCCCACAGGCCGATGCGGCTGACGCCCTTGAGTTCCGGGAAGGCCTTCATGACATCGGGTAGCCGATAGAAGGGGATGCGGCTGGAGAGGTGATGCACATGGTGGATGCCGATATTAGCGGTCAGCCAGCGTAGGGGTGTCGGGAGATCATAGTGTGAGCTGCCATGCAGGGCGGCGTCATCGCGGTCCCATGCGCCGTTACGGGCCCAAGCCACGCCCTCGAACTGATGCTGCACATAGAACAGCCAAACCCCGATGGTCGCGGCGAGCAACATGGTCACGGCATTGATCACCAAAATCGGTGCTGGGCCGACCAACCAGCTCAGAAGTCCCAAGCCCACGACGATGCCGGCCCCATTGCTGAGGGTCGAAGCCCAGGGTCGCCAGCCAGCCTTCATCAGCCCGACCGGTAGACGCTGTTGGATGAAAAACACGAAGGCTGGGCCAAGGCCAAACATCACCGCTGGATGACGATAGAGCCGGTAGCCCAGACGCTTAAAGGGCGACAGGGCTAGGTATTCGTCGACGGTCAGCATCTCAATAACGCCAAGGCCGCGCCGATCAAGGTTGCCCGAAGTGGCGTGGTGCTGAGCATGGGTACGACGCCAATAGTCGTAGGGGGTCAGGGTCAAAAGACCAATCCCGCGACCGACCCACTCATTGGCCGCTTTGGCCCCGAAAAATGAGCCGTGGCCGCAGTCATGTTGGATCATGAACAGGCGCACGAGGAAGAACGCGGCAGGCAGGGTTAGGGCCAGAGCAATCATCCAATGGCCCGCCCGCCACGTCATCCAGCCAATACCCCAGATCGTTGCCAAGGCCCCGAGGGTTAGAACCAATTCGAACAGGCTGCGACTGGTATCAGACCGCCGAAACGGTGCGAGCTTCTGGTTCCAGTCAGGGGTGGTGGTCACGCGAGTGCCCTTCTGCGGCAACGCCGCGATGATCCCTTATAATAGGATCCAAATACGCCGAATCCATGATCACCAATCTATCTCAATTGTGTGACGATGCGAGGGCAAGACACGACCCCGATTGGCAGCCTAGAAGACCACCATGCGCGAACGGATAACTGTGCGAGTCCTGTTGTTTGACCCTCAAAATCGGCTGTTGCTGATGAAGGGGCGTTTTCCTGATCGGCCCGATCATCCCGGCGGGTGGTTCACGGTTGGAGGTGGGGCTGAGCTTGGCGAAACCCTGCTCGACTGTGCCCGCCGGGAGGTAACGGAGGAGACGGGTTTCATCGATATCGAGCTAGGCCCGGCGGTGTGGTTGCGCCAAGCCACGGGCGGGCTGGCTTCGGGCGAGGTAGTCATCTTCAAAGAAACCTATGTCGTCGCCCGCTGCCCTGGCGGCGAGCCTAGCCGCGCAGGTTGGGAGGATCATGAGCACAGCCTTGTCGATGACATGCGGTGGTGGGGATTAGACGAACTGGCGGCCTGCGAAGACTTGGTGTTTCCGGAGCGATTTGTAGAACTGGCTGCTGAGATCGTAGCTGGGCGCTATCCGGACCCGCCATTGGATATTACGCTGCCGCTCTAGACTGAGGATCTGCCTATGCTCCCCGCCATCTTCGCTGCCGCCTTGGCCATCTCTGCGTCCTGTGACTTGGAGCATCCGAGCGGCAGAGTTGGTTGCACGCGGGCGGCGGTCGATGCCCTGCCGATGAATGCCATCCAAGTGATCGGGACGCACAACAGCTTCAAGGCCGCGATTGCGCCTTCGGAGATGGCGACTCTGAAAGCTTTCAGTGCGCGCACTGCGGCGGGGCTGGACTATTCCAAACCTAGTCTGACCGCGCAGTTGGATGCTGGGGCTCGGCAGATTGAGCTGGACTATGTCTATGACCCGCAAGGCGGTCGATACGCCAACCCACTGGGCTTGAAACTGGCCAAGGACAAGGTGGCCTACGACAACAGCGCCATGATGGCTCCGGGCCTGAAGGTGATGCATGTGCCCGACATCGACTATCGCAGTGTTTGCCCGACCTTTGTGCTTTGCCTTCGCGAGATCCGTGCCTGGTCGCAAAAGCACCCCGACCATTTGCCGATCCTGATCATCATGAACTTGAAGGACGACCAGATCTCGGTGCCCGGTGCGACACCGCTTTTGCCGTTTGACCTCACGGCCATGGAGAGCATCGATGCCGAGGTTGGATCGGTGTTCAAGTCGGGTGAATTGATTACGCCTGATCGCGTTCAGGGCAAACATTCCACCCTGCGCGAGGCGGTGGCGGCGGGGGCTTGGCCGAAGCTGAAAGCTGCGCGGGGTAAACTGTTTTTTGCCATGGATGAGGGGCCGGAGAAGACGGAGATCTATCGTGGCGCCCGCAAGTCATTGGAGGGGCGGACGTTGTTTATCAACACCGTGGAGACCTCGGCGGCGGCCGCCTACATCACGCTGAACGAACCGCTGACTCAAGGCGCGCGGATCGCGGCGGCGGTGAAGGCCGGGATCATTGTGCGTACGCGGGCCGATGCCGACACGGTCGAAGCACGCACCAACGACCGACGGGGCCAGGTGGCGGCGTTCAACTCCGGGGCTCAGTATGTCTCGACGGATTACATGACGCCGGATGTGAGGTTCAGCAATTATGAGGCGCACTTGCCGGGGGGCGGCAAGGGGCGGTTGAGCCCGGTCGCGGGGCGGTAGGATTCGCGCCTTTATCTTCCCTCCACGCAGTGGGGGAAGTGTCGCAAGAGTTGGGCAGCAAGGCGCGTGACGATGGGGGTGTGAAACTGAGAGGCAGGGGGCGCACCAGAGTGTCATCCTGGAACGCCGCGCAAGCGGCGTGTCCG
>JANLPX010000503.1:0-3108 GCA_031367485.1 Alphaproteobacteria bacterium
CAGGCTTGAGTTTTGGCAAGGTCCGCATGCGGCAGGCTCGACCAATAGCGCATGGCAGCCGGGTTACTAAGCATCGCATGCAGAGGGTCTAGGTCGTCGGCCCGCGCGCGCCGCAAACGAAGGCGGGCTGTCAGGATATCAACGGCGAGGTTCAATCCCCCGCCACCCACTCAACATCTGCCCCTAAGGCATTGAGATTTTCAACAAATCTAGGATGTGCCCTCTGGATAGGTGCCGCGTTCAGGATCATGGATTCACCCTCAATACTGGCGGCCAGCATGAAGAGGGCGATGGCGACGCGGATGATGTAGGGGCTCTCGACTGTGGCTGGCATTAGGGGCTTGCCGCCATAAAGGATGAGGCGGTGGGGGTCGCAGAGGACCGCGTGAGCCCCGAATTTGCCGAGTTCTGAGGTCCAACCCAAAGCCCCTTCATAGACTTTGTTCCAATACATCACCGACCCCTCGGCGCGGACGCCAAGCGCAATGAAGATGGGCAATAGATCTGCTGGCACATACGGCCAGGGCGCAGCCTCTACCTTGGTCAGGATATTGGAGGTGAAGGGCTGAAGTATTTTGAGCTTGCCCTCGACATGAGCTGTTGACCAACCGCTCTGGTGGGTGACCTCGACGCCGAACTTCGCAAAGGTACGGTCCAGCAGCGGGAACTGATCGACCGACCCGTTCCGAATCTTGACCTGGCCGCCCGTGATGGCGCCCATAGCGAGGAAGGTGGCGATCTCATGGAAATCGTCGGCGAAGGTAAACTCAACGCCGGACAGACGCTCGACACCCTCGACCACGATGCGTGATCCGCCGACCCCCTCAATCTTGGCCCCCATCTTGGTCAGGAAGGCGCAAAATTCCTGCACGTGGGGCTCGCAAGCTGCGTTGGTCAGCTGCGAACGACCCTTGGCGGTGGCCGCGCAGAGCACGAAGTTCTCCGTGGTGGTCACAGACGCATAGTCAAGCCAGTGATCAGACTGGCCAAATCCGCGCGGCGTGGCGATATTCAAAACTTCGGGGCGACGGTCGATGGCTGCGCCAAACGCATGGAAGACTTCGATGTGCGGGTCGATTTCCCGGGCTCCGAGTGTGCAGCCCGTCGCGTCCTCCTCGATGCTGGCCGCCCCGAACCGATGTAGCAGCGGCGGGATCAACATTAGGGTTGAGCGCATGCCCAGCGGCAGATGCGCGGCCTTCGGATCAAGGCCCGGACCATGCTGAACCTTAAGGGTCCCGGTTTCGAAATCCATATCCACCGAAGATCCAAGATTTCTGAAGAAATCCAAAATCTTGCGGACGTCTGTTATGTCGGGAACGCGATGCAGCGTGACCACTTCATCCGTCAGCAGCGTGGCGCAAAGCACCGGCAAGACGGCGTTTTTATTGGCCGATGGTGTAAGTGTGCCGCGCAAAGGCCGACCGCCACGAACGATGAGATTGGTCATAGGGCAGGGCTCACACGCGTTGTCGGATTGCAGGTGGATTGGAGAAACTCCTCCTTCTCCCCTTGCGGGAGAAGGTGTCGTGCGCAGGCACGACGGATGAGGGGTTGCTCAAACCTTCGAGATTGCCATTTCTGCCTGCTGGCAGAGAGCGGAGCAAGACCCCTCATCCGACCCCGCTCCACGGGGCCACCTTCTCCCACAGGGGGAGAAGGCACCTAGAGTATAATCTGCCCATCTAGGCGTTAACTGGGGTCTGCGCGGTTGCTCGCGCATGATCTTCCTCGGCCAGCAACCGCACGGCTTCCAGAGCGGCCATGCAGCCCATCCCGGCGGCGGTGACCGCCTGGCGATAGATGTCGTCGGTAACATCGCCAGCGGCAAAGACACCAGGGATAGCGGTCGCCGCGCGGCCAGCCTGGACTTTCAGATACCCTGCGCCGTCCGCCTCCAACTGGCCCTTGAAGAGCTCGGACGCCGGCGCATGGCCGATGGCGATGAACACCCCGTCGGCAGGGACCTCTTGGGTCGCACCAGATTTGACGTTCTTCAACCGCACGCCAGTGACGCTCATTGGATTTGCTGACCCCAGGACCTCGTCCACCGCATGATCCCAGATGACCTTGATCTTGGGATGGGCGAATAGGCGTTCCTGCAGAATTTTCTCGGCGCGGAATTCGGCCTTGCGATGCACGACGGTGACCTTGGAGGCGAAGTTCGTAAGGAACAGGGCTTCCTCCACCGCCGTATTGCCGCCACCGACCACCACCACTTCTTTGCCGCGATAGAAGAAGCCGTCGCAGGTGGCGCAGGCCGAAACCCCGAAACCCTGGAACTTGCTTTCGCTGTCCAGCCCCAGCCACTTGGCCTGAGCGCCGGTGGCGATGATTAGCGTCTCGGCCAACCAAACCTGACCGCTGTCACACTCCAGGCGGAAGGGGCGTTGGGACAGGTCGGCTTTCAGCACGATGTCGGTTATGACCTCCGTACCCACGTGCTCGGCCTGGGCCTGCATTTGCTCCATCAGCCAGGGGCCTTGGATCACCTCGGCAAATCCCGGATAATTCTCAACATCGGTGGTGATGGTCAGCTGACCGCCAGGTTGGATGCCCTGGATCAGTACGGGATCGAGTAGGGCGCGCGCCGCATAGACGGCAGCTGTGTAGCCTGCGGGGCCGGAGCCGATGATGATGCAGCGCGAGGTTCGAGGAGCAGAGTCTGACATAGCCCCTATTTAGGTGAGATTCCTTGCGGGTGCGAGCGGGTGAAGTGCAAAGAAAGCTGAGCGCCCACCGAGATTTGGTTAACGGCTGCTTTAGGGGCTGTCCCTAGGCTAGGGTCGAAATTCTTCGGTTGCCCATGTCCACTTCAGACCTACCCGAAATCCAGATCGCTGGCCGACCTATTGGTGCGGCCTACTCGCCCTATGTGATTTGTGAGCTATCGGGCAATCATAATGGCAGCCTGGACCGGGCGCTGATGATGATCGACGCCGCTGCTGCCACCGGCTGTGATGCCATCAAGATCCAGACCTATACCGCCGACACCATCACCATGGATGTCGACCGGCCCGAGTTCAAAATCCACGGCGGGTTGTGGGATGGTCGCAGCCTCTATGAGCTTTATCAGGAGGCCCAGACGCCCTTTGAATGGCATGCGGC
>JANLPX010000508.1:0-4091 GCA_031367485.1 Alphaproteobacteria bacterium
CCTAGGCATCACGCCAGACTGGCAGTCCTGGAGCCTAGAACCCTGGGCCATAGACGAGCGACGGACTGTGGTGCCGGGTTCACCCTACAACACACACCCAACCCCTATAGAACATACACCCAACATACATAGCGACGACGACCTGCGAGAAGCCCCAGCCTAGCCACCGCCCCCATTTCGTGGCGGGAAGCTAAGGGTGCGGGAACCTATCGGGCGACCATGCCAGGAACGACCCTACCCGCCGCCGGGAAGGGACTGACCGTCGTCCACAGTGATCAGGCTGCCAGCCATGGCCCGCGCCGCTGGCCCGCACAGGGCCATGAACACAGCGTCGAGGTCTTCAGCCTGCATCAATCGGCGACGTGGAAATCCCTTCATTTGCCGCTGGCCGCCTTCGGTCTCCCACCAACCGGCATTGATATCGGTAAGGATATAGCCAGGAGCCAAGGCGTTGACGGCGATGCCGCGCCGCGACCACTCTCGCGCCAGGCTTTTGGTCAACATGGCCACCGAGGCCTTGGTTGCGTTATAGGCCGACAGTCCCGGCAAAACGGTGTGACTGGCAATCGAGGCGATATTGACGATCCTGGCCTTGCCCTGCTCTGCCGTCCCGTTTGCAAACATCAGGCGCGCTGCGGCTTGGGCCGCGAAGAACACGCCACGCACGTTGACATCGAAGGTCCGATCCCAGTCCTCGACCGTAAGGTCCAGGGCAAGTCCCTCGCCGCCCACCCCGGCATTGTTGATCAGGATCGAGATCGGGCCGAGACCTGCTTCGATCTCGTCAAACGCCGGTGCAATCGCTGCGACGTCTGCGACATCAAGGCGCAGGGCCATGGCCCGGCCCCCTTCGCCCGCAATTTCACCGGCAAGGGTCTCGACCATGTCCAACCGCCGCGCCGTCAAGGCAACGCTTGCCCCTGCGCCCGCCAGCAACTTGGCAAAATGCGCGCCGAGACCGCCCGACGCCCCGGTGATCACGGCCGTTTGCCCGGTAAGCGGCTGATTCATGTTCCAACTCCGACACTCAATGCGACGCCTGCCCTATTGCCACCCGTCTGGGTCTGTATACTCCATGACAATCCGATTCACGCCCTCTCGGTGCGATATCGCCAAGCTGTCGAAGGTAGGCATCTAGAATGGCCGCAAGCGTCCAAGCGCGAGTTCTGATCGTAGCGCGCGACGACGCCATGGCTGGCCCCTTGTCGGAGGGTTTGGACCGCTTGGGATGGCGCACGGTCACCGCGCGTGGTCCCTATGCTGCCGTAGCCGCGCTCAGCGATCTCGCGGTCGAAGCTGTAATCATTGACTTAAAGAGCGGTGGGCACGAAGCGCTGATGCTGGGCCGCCGCTTGCGCGCTGCTTGTGCGCCACGCCGCCTGCCGGTAATCGCCATCGGAGACCCAGGGCCCGAGCTTGAGCCTTATGGCTTTGACCTCGTGCTCGCGGCACCCGCCCATTCCGCGCAACTCGTGCTTCGTCTTGAAACACTGGTCCGGATGGCCGTCGCAGAGGAAGAGTTTGAGCTTCGTCTGCAAACCTTTGCAGCGCACGGTCGCCGCCTCGAACTGCCAGAGCCCGACCCGACCCCCTTGCGCGTTCTGGCTATCGGCGAACCTGCACCTCAGTTTCTGGGCCTGTCCAACGCGCTGGCCAGTTCAGGGGCTGAAGTCGTCGGCGCGTTTACGGCCTACACCGCCTTTGACTATCTCCATGAACGGCCGTTTGATGCCGTGGTTCTATGGGCCGGAGACAATAGCCAAGAGGCCCTATCGATCGCTGCGGGCATGCGGAGAAATACTCGACTTTATCACACGCCGGCCCTGCTCTACATGCGGCAGGAAAGTTTTGTGACCATGTCTGAGGCCTATCATCGCGGCGTCTCTGACGTCGCCTCACCCGAGACGCCAGAGTCCGAAACCGCCAACAGAATTATCGAACTTGCCCGGAGCTTCCGTCGCCAGACCGCCATTCGCAAGGCCCTTGAGAAGGCTAGAAGTTCCGGGTTGATGGACGCGGCGACCGGTCTCTTCACGCGCGATTTGTTTGCAGGACACCTTGGTCGCTTGGCTCAAGGGTCTAGGTTGCGCAACCGCCCACTTTCGGTTTGCGTGCTCAAGGTCGCCAATCGCCCCGAGATTGTCGCGGCACGGAACTCGGCTTGGCTGGACCGCGCCATCCCCCAGATAGGCTCGATGATCAGCCGGTTAGTGCGGGTTGAGGACACCCCTGCCCGCCTCGCTCCGGAAGTCTTTGCCCTCGCCCTTCCGGCAACTCCCCAAGCCGCCGCGCGCGCCGCCGGCGAACGCATCGCCGCTGTCATCGGCTGCACAGCTTTCGAGGCCGGGGAAGGCAAGCCGCCCTTCGTTGTCGAATTCGATATCGGCGTCGCTGAGGTCTCACCAATAGAGGGCGTGGGGCGCGCCTTGGAACAAGCTGCAGAGCGGGCTCAAGCGGGATAAAGTCATGTGGAAGTCGGTCGCTCTCTATGGCGGACTCCTCGCGGCAGGAACCCTGGCGCTACAATGGATCGACTACCAGCACCGTGAAAACCCATATCGCCCACGTTTTCGAAAAGCTTGAGGCCAAACGCCGTACCGACGCCATCAACCGCGCCCGCGAGCTGGGATTGTTGAAATAAACTGGGTGATAGACGCAAAATCACCCTTTCGGGCGATTGCCCAGCCTGGTTTGCGACGCCTTTGATCGGGTGTCACACATTTACCGTGGAGACCTAAAATGCTTCGCAAAATCCCACGCTACGGCGCCATTGCCGGCCTGATCGTCGCGGCCGGCATGTTTGCCTTCACACTGCCCAACCTCAAGAACGGCCACGGCGACAACACCACCGGCATGTTGATCGGCTATCTTACCATGCTAGTCGCCCTGAGCACGGTCTTCGTCGCCATCAAACGCCATCGCGATATCGCCCTAGGCGGCGTCATCAAGTTCTGGCCAGCTTTCGGCATGGGCCTCGGGATCAGCCTCATCTGCGGCATTTTCTACGCCCTGGCTTGGGAGGCCATCTTGTCTATCACCCACTTGGACTTCGCTACCGACTACGCCAAGAGCATGATCACCAGCGCGACCGCCAAGGGTGCATCACCTGAAGCCCTGGCCAAGGTCACCGCCGAAGCGGAAAAGTTCAAAACCCAATACGCCAATCCGCTTTATCGCCTTCCCATGACCTTCGCGGAGATATTTCCGGTGGGAGTGCTGGTGTCACTGGTCTCGGCGGGATTACTACGGAATAGTCGTTTTCTGGCCCTGAGAAAACTCTAGTTCGGCGGCAAGAAACGCGCTGAATTCCCGGAAACACTGGCACCGCCCGTAACTATGGAACGCTGTTACTCGCTGTTGGTCAATTCATAGAAATGACACTGCGCGCAAGCCTTTCAACCTCTGTACGGTCATGGCTGACGTACAAAATCGGCAGCTTTAGACTGTCGCGAATGTTTTCGATGACAACCAGTATCTCTTCACGCCGCGCACTGTCGAGCGAGGACAGCGGCTCATCCATCAGAAGGAAATTCGGGCCACATAGCAGAGCACGGCCGATGGCAACACGCTGGGCCTCACCACCGGAAAGCGTCTCAGGCCACCGGTCCAATAGATGCCCGATTCCCAAAAAAGACAGGGCCTCGTCCAGCGTCATCCAGCGATCGTGTGGAGACACCAGTTTCAAACCGTAGAGCAGATTGTCGCGAACCCGCAGATGCGGGAATAGCCTGCCATCCTGAAAAATATAGCCGATGCGACGGCGCTCGGGTGGAACATCGATCTCAGCGGCGCTGTCGAACAAAATACTACCACCGACCATAATCCGTCCCTGATCAGGTCTCAGAAGCCCGGCGACCATATTGAGAATAGTGGTCTTACCCGCACCAGACGGGCCAAACAGCGCCGTCAATCCTTCTTCGGACTTGAACGACAAAGCGATGTGCCGATCACCGAATTTCCGGCTGACGTCGATCTCAAAGGACATGCCTGCCCCTCCCTCGACCATTGCGCCTTGCCAAGATTTCCGATGCCACAAGGGCGATCAGCGATAGGCCGACGGATATCACCGCAAGACGCGCGACCTGCGCTTC
>JANLPX010000296.1:0-2469 GCA_031367485.1 Alphaproteobacteria bacterium
TCCCCGGCGCGATGGTGTTTTTAGGTGCCACACCCGAAGGTGGCGACTGGCGCAACTGCTGCGCCCTACACTCCAACCGCATGGTCCTGGACGAAGCGGTCATGGCGCGAGGCGTGGCCATGCACTGCGCCTATGCTGAGGCATTCCTTAGTGGTGGATTTGACGGCGAGGGGTGAGCGGTTCCTATGCAGACAGGTCTAATATTCCCCTGACAGGTGTGCGCTCTTTTCGAACACAAGTGTTAATGGCAATAGGTTTTGTGTGATTCAAAGACCGCACCTTCTGCGGCTATCAATGGGGGTCCATTATGAATTTTGGTAAGCTTTTCTCCGGCGTCGTGCTTTGCGCTACCCTGGTTTCCGGCGGCGCTCAGGCAGCTGTGGTGTTCTCTGACAATTTCAACGGTGAAGGCGGCGGAGTTAGCGTTCTTAACTATGCGAGTTTCGCTAATTGGGACGTGACCGGGCAAGTCGATCTGGTTAAAGAACCGGGCTACGGCATAACCTGCAACACCGGTTCCTGCGTCGATCTGGACGGCACCACTGGCCCAGGCCAGATTGCAATGAAGAACGCCTATAGCTTCAATGCAGGTGATACCGTCAACTTCACCTTTGACATCAGCGGCAATCAACGTGGGGGGCCGGGTGATAACCTGACTTTTGGGTTCACCTTCGGCGGATTGACTCAAATCAACAATGTCGATTTCTGGGGCACTAACTTCGGGTCGCTGAACGTTTCTTCCTACTCCAACGCTTTTGGGCCGCTTAGTTCGTCCTACCCTTGGACCAGCTATACGATTAGCTTCGTGGCCGCGAACGCAGGAAACGTGAAATTTTTCCTTGGCACCGATAGCGCGGACAATGTCGGCATCCTGATCGACAATGTCAGCCTTTCCATCGGCGGCGCTGTCCCTGAACCCGCCACCTGGGCCATGATGATCGTGGGCTTCGGCCTCGCAGGGTCTGCCCTGCGTCGTCGTCGGGCTCTTGCCGCCTAAAACCATCTGATTTCTCCAGCGCCGCCGGTCGAAAGATCGGCGGCGTTTTCTTGAGCAATCATCCTTAATTTTCGCACCGGCGGTGTAGGCACTTTTCAGACGCTTTTCGCAGTGCGATATAGAACCACACCGAATCATCGCTTTCTGTCCGAACAGTTTTCTTGGGGTCTCTATGTTGAATTTGCGAATGTTACTTATCGGTGCCGCTGCAGCGTCGCTGATCGCCGGTGGCGCACAGGCCACCGAACTGCTGGTCAATGGCGGGTTCGAGGATTTCAACGCGGGCGGCGCGGACTATTACAACATCGGCGTCGATCACCCCACTCCCGGCGGGTTTGGCTGGGCGGTCAGTGGTGATGTCGATTTGGTGACCTACGGCGGCCTCTATACCTCCACCACACCGGCGGGCGGCGGGGGCACACAAGCCTTGGATATGGTCGGTTATCGGGACGGCAGCATCGAGCAGGCCTTCGCCACAGTGATTGGCCAGACTTACAACTACAGCTTCGACTACTCGCATAATCCGGGCGTCACGGCCGGCAATATGGGCTTTTCGATTTTTGGCAGCAGCAGTCTGGCGAGCGCCTCGATCTTCGACAATGATCTCGCCCTGACCTGGACCCACTATGCCGGCAGCTTTGTTGCCGATAGCACCAGCACACTGATCAGCTTCAACTCCTACGATACGTGCTGCGCAGGCGGCATCTATCTCGACAACGTCTCGGTCACGACATCCGGTGCGGTTCCCGAACCCGCCACCTGGGCGATGATGATCGCGGGCTTCGGCCTCGCGGGCTCAGCCCTGCGTCGTCGTCGGGCGGTTGCCGCCTAACACCACCCGATCTCTCCAGATCACCAACGCCGCCGGTCGCAAGATCGGCGGCGTTTTCGTGTTGCCTGCCGCTCCGTCATGGGGTCCCAATCGTCCAACCGCTGATCGGGAGGATCCATGGCCTACGAAACCCTATTGCAGGACCTGGATCGCGGCGTCCTGACGCTCACCCTCAACCGCCCCGACAAGCTCAATGCCTATACCGGCACCATGGGGCTGGAGATCGAGGACGCTTTCCGCAAGGCCGATGAAGACGACGCCGTCCGCGTGATCATCGTCACCGGGGCTGGGCGCGGCTTCTGCGCTGGCGCCGACATCTCTTCCGGGGCCAGGGCCTTCGATACTGCGGCACCTGGCTCAGTTGCCTTTGGCTCCGGTGCCACCCGCGAACGCCGAGGCAAGGGCGGCGGCTTCATCGAGGCCATCTATCGTTGCCGCAAGCCCTCAATCGCTGCGCTCAACGGTGCCGCGGTCGGCGTCGGCATCACGCTGACCCTACCCATGGACATCCGCATCGCCGCCCCTCACGCCAAGATTGGCTTCGTCTTTGCCCGTCGAGGCCTGGTGCCAGAAGCCGGTGCTGCCTGGTTCTTGCCCAAGCTGGTGGGCCTGCCCCAGGCCTTGCAATGGTGCCTCTCAG
>JANLPX010000014.1:0-4212 GCA_031367485.1 Alphaproteobacteria bacterium
AACACCGCCCGTTGATTCGGGTTCAGGAACACCGCTCCCTGATCGCCCTCCTCGCCCAGAACATGGGCTTCTGCCGCCACGATATCAGCCTCGCTGAAGCCCATATGCGCGAGAAGATCGAATCGCGGATCGGCCAGGGCAGTCTGATCGAGGCCAAGGACATCTGTCAGGAAGTCCGGATCAATGGATTTGATAGAAATGGCGTCCGATAGCCGTGTGGCGAAGGGCAGGGCGGCTTCGGCAGTGGCCAGTTCGTGCTCGGTAAAGCCCTTGGCCTGAAGGGTGGCGTGGTTGATTTCTGGTGCGTCTGCAAGACTTTGCGTCCCAAGCCAGTGGGCGCGTGCTGCAGCGGCGTTGGCACCAAGGACCGCCAAACCTTTTAAAGCCGCCTCTGACAGGACCCTGGTGATTTCACCATCTGCGGTCTGGGCGACGGTTACCGGACCCGGCGATGGCGTGACGTCCGGACTTGAGCCCCCTAGGCGCAGGGATAGCTCCGGGTCATCAAATATGGCGAGGCCGCCGTCTAGCCGAGGCAAATCGCCCAACAGGGTTTTGACGCGCAGAAAGATTTGCCGCGCGGCCTGGCGTCCCTCGCCACTGTCATAGGCCAGACCTTGGGCCATTAGCCAATCGGCCAGACCGGCCAAACCGATAGCGACCGGTCCGTCCTGGGCCGCTAAGGTTAAGGCGGCCAAGCCAACCGTTGAATCAAAATCCTCACCATTGAAGGCTTTGCCATTGCCAAAAGCCATCAGGGAGATCACCGCGCGCGGGATCGATCCTTTGATGATCGGGGCGGTGGCTCGACCCGGCGCGAGATCAGCGACCACTTGGCCGGTATCCCAGGCGCAAAGGGCCAGAGCCTGTTTGGCGGCGGGCGAAGCGTCGTGAGACAGCGTCGCGATCAGCGTCACATCGGGGGTAGGCTCTGGTTCGGTCCCGACATCCCATGTGTGTTCGCCCGCGCCAGCCAAGGCGATGGCGTCGATGATCATTGTATCGCTCGCGCCGGCGCCACGTGCTGCTTCTGCTGCACGGGCTAAGCCGATGTTCGCCTGTGGGTCGGCGCAGGCCACGGGGTCGCCTTCGCATCGGGCGATGGCGTCCATCACGGCCTCTAGGCGGCGTGCCAACTCGGTTGTCCCGGCATGGGTGGCCAATTGGCGGCGGCGCGCGCGGCGCAGGTCCGACAACGTGGTCATGAAAGCAGCTGAGCTAGCGGATGTTATCTGGACCACTGATCCGGATGCCGCCTCACCTAGGGCCAACTTTCCAGACAGGAGTGCGACGCTTAGGTCCCTGCGAAAGGCAGCTCTGGCCGCAGAGTCAGCAAATAGCTCTCGTGCATCTGCAGTTGCTGCGATGGCGTCGACCTTACCCAAGATCGCGGCAGGCAGATCCGTCCCACCCCCCGCCCAGTCTAGCCAAGCCTCAACCTGGGCATCGGTCCAAGTCTGAGGGGCCAAAACCTCAGTCACACCGTTAGCACGCTCCAAGAGCCTGCGCTCAATCCTCGCCGGTTCGGTTCGCACGTGATGATCTCCTGCAAGGTGCAGGTTAGGCAACCTCGGCGGAAGGAGCAATAGATGTTGCGGTTGATAGGTCGCATATCCCCAACATCTTGCGTCGAAGGCATGGCTGGACGCTCGCGGGCCAGACACCTATAGTCGGATGGCCCTCCAACTGGTTCGGACAATCAAACGTGTTTAGAGCGATTTTTACTTGGTGGGGCGGCGCAACCATCGGCGCAGGCTTTCATATCAATCGACGGGGTCGACTGGTCGGCCAAGACGAGATGGGCAATCGCTATTTCGAGGCCCGGGATAACAAGGATTCATATGATGGCCGCAAGCGGCGCTGGATCATCTATAAGGGATACGCCGAGGCCTCCAAGGTGCCTGCCGACTGGCACGGCTGGCTGCACTATACCTTCGATGATCACCCGGGAAACTCACCGTTGAAGCGGCAGAGCTGGGAAAAAGATCACCAGCCCAATCTGACCGGAACGGTTCATGCGTGGCGGCCACAGGGGTCGATTTCGCAGGGTGGCGAGCGCCAAAAGGCGACAGGCGACTACGAGGCATGGCGACCGGAATAGGCGTGATGACCGGGCTTTATCAGAGACTTGGCCCGTATCAGAGACGGGGGATTTCGGCGATTGGGGTTGCTTTGACCCTGGTGGCCGGGATGGCTGTCGCTCAAGTCGAACCAGAGCCTCCTTTGCCAGCGACAGAGGAAGCCCCCCCGACCGAGGTGATAGCCCCTGTTCCAATTGCGGCACCGGCCGTTAAGGCCTCCGAGGTCGCACCGGCCGCGCCGCCGAAGGGCCAGGTTGTCCAGAAGCCAGCGGAGAGCACTCAGAAGCGGGTGCGTAGCGGCGTTGCCATCTTACAAGCCCTCGACAAGGTGACCGCCGAAACGGTGCGCTTTGAAGCTAGAGTTGGGCAACCCGTTCGTTACAAGACCCTAGTCATAACCGTGCGGGCTTGCGAGCAGGCGGCTAGTGATGAGCCACTCGAGGACTCGATCGCCTATATTGCGGTGGAATCGCAGCCGCGAGTCACACCGGGCAAACCCACACCGCCGCCGCGCCAAGTGTTCAAGGGCTGGATGTACGCCTCATCGCCCGGCCTAAACCCTCTGGAACACCCCGTTTATGATGCTTGGCTAATTACTTGTAGAGCGGCGGCACCCGTCATAGCCGCGACGCGCTGAAAGTGGGCTTCTCGCTCAAGGGCCGCTGAGAGTCGGCGGTGATACTCCACCCGAGGTATCTCCTGCGTGCCAAAACGGCTGAGATGTTCGGTTATAAACTGGGTGTCCAAGAGAACGAAACCCGCCGAGATCAGGCGAGCCACGAGATGCACCAAGGCCACCTTTGAGGCGTCCGTGACCCGCGAAAACATGCTCTCACCGAAGAATGCGCCGCCGAGCGAAACGCCGTAAAGGCCGCCGACTAGCTCACCGTCTTTCCAACATTCGACAGAATGGGCGTGGCCGATCCTGTGAAGGTCACCGTAGACCTGTTCAATCGGGCGATTGATCCAGGTCTCAGTGCGGTTGGGTTGGGCCTCAGCGCAGAGGCTGACGACGCGGCTGAACGCGGTATTGATCCTTACATCGAAAGTCTCTGCCCGAACGGTGCGGGCTAGTCGGCGCGAAACGTGAAACTGCTGGAAGGCCAGCACACCGCGATGCTCCGGGTCGATCAGGAATACGCTTTCATCGTCCCTAGCGTCTGCCATCGGGAATACGCCGCGCGCATAGCAATCGAGGATGGCGTAAGGGTCGAAAGCGGCCATGAGGGAGGGCTTAGCTGATCTCGAGTTTCAGCCCAATGGGTTCCAAGCCTAGCCGCTCACTTACACGAGACGACGACTGGTTGGTGTCCTTGGCGCTATAGAATAATTGTCGGCCCTCCAGGCTAGGCAAGGATGACCAAGTCGCAGTGACCGCCGCAGCAAGGCCACGGCTGCGATAGCCTGGAAAGGTGTAGACGCCGATCGCCGCGCCGCGGTCGCTCAGTCGCGCGGCAAAGGCCATGGCGGCGACTTGCCCGCTATCGAGCGCGACGCACCATGGGTCCCAGAAGTCGTCGACGCTGACGAATCCGGCCTTATAGAGGTGCTTGGGCATACCTTCCCGGGAAAGGCGGTTTATTAGGTCGAGGCCCTCGTCCGTATCGCTGCGCAGGATGTGGGCGTCGGACTTGAAGGAGGTGGCGTGAGGCAGCCGCCAAATCAGCTCAGTGTTGATCTTCTGCACCGGACACTCCTCAGAGAGAAGGGATGTGAGCGGGCTTAAGCAGGCAGGCGCGGAGCCGGGGACATACCAAGGCGGCGTATCGGCAACCATAGCGACGACCTGCGCCGCTGTGCTCTCGGCGACGTCGTGGCGCAGGAGAACCAAATTGCCTGCGCTACATCCTACGAGACAAAGACGCGGCCCCTGGGAAAGGTCGGGGTCGTTGATCCGCTCAATGCGTCCGAACTCGGATAGGGCAAATGCTGTCTCTAGATCGATCTTCAAGAGCTCAAGGAGATCGATCATCGGATGGATCACCGCACCTCTTGATCCTTCATCCAGCGCTCTAGCCAATGGATGTCGTAGGTGCCGGAGAGGATGTCGGGCTGAAGCAATAGTTCTTGGAACAGAGGCACCGTGGTTTCCACGCCACCAACCACTATTTCGCCAAGGCAGCGGCTGAGG
>JANLPX010000024.1:0-2362 GCA_031367485.1 Alphaproteobacteria bacterium
GGCGTTCACCTTGCGGCTCTGACGTTGTAAGGGAGGTCACATGACCGCTATTTCCAGTATCGACCCGGCCGAGGTTGAGCGCTTTTCCCGTATCGCCGCCGAGTGGTGGGATCCAAAGGGCAAGTTCTCCGCCTTACATAAATTCAATCCTGTCCGGCTGACCTTTATCCGTGAACAGGCTCTCCTGCGATTTGGGCGCGACGGCCGGGCCAAACGCCCCTTTGAAGGCCTGCGATTGCTCGATATCGGCTGCGGTGGTGGGTTGCTCTGCGAACCTATGGCACGCTTGGGGTTTGAGGTGACCGGCGTGGACGCCTCGGCTCGCAACATCGGCACCGCCAGCACCCATGCTGCCGAGCACGATCTGACCATCGACTACCGCGCCTCTACCGCCGAAGACCTTTTGGCCGCGAATACCAAGCCCTTCGACGTCATTCTCAACATGGAGGTCATTGAGCACGTGGCCGATCCTGGGGAATATCTGCGCACCTGTGGTCGCCTGTTGGCCCCCGGTGGTCTGATGATTGTGGCGACCCTCAACCGCACCCTGAAAGCCTTTGCCCTTGCCAAGGTTGGCGCGGAATATGTCCTGCGCTGGATTCCAGCTGGAACGCACGACTGGTCCAAGTTTCTTCGGCCGGACGAACTACGTGGATTTCTCGCCGATCAGCCTCTGGCCGTCCAAGGCCCCTTCGGCGTTAGTTATGACCCGCTCGGGGGCCGCTGGACCCGGTCCTCGGACTGCGATGTCAACTACATGATGACTGTGACCCGCGACCCAGCGTAAAGCTGCACTGACACTTTAGAAGATTGAAATTGTCCATGCCCTCCCTTCGCGTGCTCAGTCACGCCTTCCGCGCTTGGCGGCGTAACATGAAATGGGCCAAGCACGAGCCTGAGACGCCCTATCTGGCGGACCTGCTGTCTGGCTCGCCCCTGTGTCTGCACATCGGGGCCAGCGATGGGCGGCACTCTTATGTGATAACCCAAGTGGCATCCGACGCCCGGATCCATGCGTTCGAGCCATCGGCCTTTACCTTTCAGGTGCTCCAACTCTGCCTCGCTTGGCACGGTATTGCGCGACAGGTCACGGCCAACCACGCTGCGGTGTCAGACATGCCCGGCGAACTGCTGTTGGTGACGCCGAAGAAGACTTCAGGCCGCATGGGACGCGCCTATGCGTTTGTGGCCGAGCACCCGCCCGAAGGTAAGGTCCGCCCAGACCTGGAAGACACCGGCGTCGAGCTCCAACCGACCCCCGTTGTAACCCTCGATGACTATTGCCAAAAGGCGCACATCGACCGTGTCGATTTCATCCGCATGGATATCGAGGGCGCTGAGCAAAAGGCTCTGATGGGGGCCATCGGCATCATCGACCGCGACCACCCCCACGTGCTGATCGAAATCCATCCCGCCATGCTGACCGAACGGTTCGGCGGTTCAGCCGATGCCGTGGTCGATATCTTCCGCTCGCGGGGCTACCGGATGTTCGCGCTGAACGGCGACCGACTGGAGGAGCGCACCACCGTTTTGCCCGGTGCCGACTGGAAAGACTATTTCTTCGTCCACCCCAGCCGGGCTCCGAAGCTTCCGGACGGTGTGTTCAAGGCGCGGATGGCGGCTTAGGTTTCGCTCTTGTGTTCCAGCGTGATCTCGCTGAACTGGATCACCGCAGTCACGTTGGAGTAATTCAGTAGGTCAGCCTGCAGGCGGGCCAGATGTGGAAATAGCGCCTGCTCGTAGGCGTCTTTCGACGTACAGACGAAGTGCGCGATGGCGACGAAGGCGGGCTCTGGCCATGGTTGGCCCGGCGAGACGCCGCGTTCAACGCTGACTGACTTCAAGGCCTCACCCAATAGCTCCATGGCCATGGGGATGTGGACGCGCTCATAGTAGTGGTGATCGAACCGGGTTTCCGGCCCCGCCGGATAAAAGATGCTGACCTTGATCATTTCGCCTGTCGATCCCGATGGGCGACCAAGTCTTCTAGGCTGAGCGACTCAACCAACTCCAGTATCGTGCCGTCGGGGTCCGTGAAGCACACGAACCGGCCGCCAGATTGTCCGTTCTCCAGCAAGACCCGCGCTGGAGGCCCGACCAGTTCCACACCCATCTGCGCCAGCGTCGCCAGATCGGCGTCCATGTCGCTGGTCGCCAGGGCCAGCCGTGCCAAACCGTAGTGATAGAGGTGGGAATAGGGCGGGGCCGTGTCAGTGGGCGTCTGCCATTCCAGCAGATCGATGACCAGCGGATGCTCGGCCCCCTCCAACGCCATCAGGGCACCCTTGACCACATAGGGCGGCATACCGACGGCGGCGGCGACCTCTGGCGTATTTGTGGGCGGCACCATCCACACGACGCG
>JANLPX010000042.1:0-7761 GCA_031367485.1 Alphaproteobacteria bacterium
CGGGGTCAGACGGCCAGCCTTTCCACGCGATGGGAAAAGCCAAGGGTTTGCGGCATCGCCCTTGGGCAGAAACGATTTCCGGACCTCCAGATAGGCCTTCACCGCCAAGCGCGCGGCAGGATTCAGCGGCGCGAGCCGATCTTTCCCACCCTTGCCTCGAACCATCAGGTAGGCAGGATCCTGCGCTAAGGCCGTCAAGGTCAAGCTGGTCAGCTCCGATACACGCAATCCCGACGCGTAGATCAGCTCGACCATGCAACCCAATCGCAGCCCCTCTGCACCGTCGCGTCCCGTGGCCGCGGCAATAATCCGGTCAACCTCATCGCGTGACAGCACCTTAGGCAGAGGTCGACCCTGCTTGGGGGCGTCGACGCGCCTCGACGGATCATCAGATCGCCAAGCCTCCCCTAACACAAAGCGGTAAAACTGACGGACGCTAGCGCGACGTCGCGCCGCAGTCGCCGGTGACAATCCCCGATCACCTAGGGCGCTGAAATAGGCCTCAATGTCCTCCGCCGATGCACTCGCGAAGTCGCAGTTGCGGGATCGTAGAAAGCCTTGGGTATCGGTCAGGTCTTTGGAATAGGCGGTCAGCGTGTTCTTAGCCGCCGCGCGCTCGACCGCCATCATCTCTAGAAAGGCTTCGGCCCAGCCTGATCCGGTGGTCATGGCAACGGCAATCTCCCGGGGCAAAGCGGCACGAATTGCGCATCAGCTTGGCGCTGCGCCCCATGCTCGTGTAAACCCTGATCGTTCATGGACCGTTTCAATCCCCTGCGCGCCCGAACTGTCACCCTGGTGGGGTTGATGGGTGTCGGCAAATCCAGCGTCGGCCGCCGATTGGCTAATGCCTTGGATCTTCCGTTCAAGGATGCCGACCAAGAGGTCGAGGCCGCAGCGGGGCGTTCTATCCCCGACATCTTTGCTGACCTCGGCGAGCCCGCATTTCGTGAGGGCGAGCGGCGGGTTATCGCCAGATTGCTAGACGAACCACCCCATGTGCTGGCAACCGGAGGCGGCGCGTTCATGAGCCCGGAGACCCGCACGCTGATCAAAGCCCGTTCGATCTCGATTTGGCTGAAGGCTGACCTCGAGGTTCTGGCCCGCAGAGTGTCTCGCAAAGATAATCGCCCGTTGCTGGCGGGCAAGGACCCGGTCCAGGTCTTACGCGATCAAGCCCAGGCTCGCTATCCGGCCTATGGCGAGGCTGATATCGTGGTCGAGACGGGCGACGCCCCACACCACGTTGCCGTCGATCAGGTGTTACAGGCCATGACCGCCTATTTGGAGACACCCGCCTCGTGAGCCAGATCGTTTCTGTGGGTCTGGGCGATAGGGCCTATGAGGTGCTGATCGGATCGGGACTGATTGATCAGGCTGGTGCGCTTCTGCGGCCTTTTCTGCGGCGTGATCGCGTCGCCGTTGTGTCGGATGAGACGGTCTGGAGCCTACATGGGCAAAGGCTGACCTCAGCCTTGGCCGCGCATGGGATCGTCGCCCTCCCCATTGTCGTGCCGCCTGGCGAACAGACCAAGAGCTTCGAGGCTTTGGCTGATCTATGCGACCGATTACTGGCTTTGGAATTGGATCGGGGTGACGTGATCGTGGCCTTCGGCGGCGGCGTCGTGGGCGACTTGGCCGGCTTTGCTGCGGCGATCTATAAACGTGGGATCGAGTTCATACAGATACCGACAACTCTTTTGGCGCAGGTCGATTCCTCGGTGGGTGGCAAGACCGCCATCGACACGCCGCGTGGCAAGAATTTGATCGGCGCCTTCCACCAACCCAGATTAGTTCTGGCCGACCTCGACATGCTGTCCACCTTACCCGACCGCCAAATGCGCGCCGGATATGGTGAGGTTATCAAATACGGGTTGCTGGGCGACCTGCCGTTTTTTGAGTGGCTGGAGGCCAATGCGGTCGAGATCTTGAACCGCCACCCGACAGCCTTGGCTCAGGCGGTCGCTGCCTGCGTGCAGATGAAAGCCGACATTGTAGCTGAGGATGAGAAAGAGGTTGGCCGCCGGGCACTTCTGAACCTCGGCCATACCTTTGGTCACGCTCTGGAGGCCGAGATGGGGTTTGGCGATGGCCTGCTACATGGCGAGGCCGTGGCCGCCGGAACCGCCATCGCCTTCCGATTTTCAGCCGCCCAGGACCTCTGCTCCGTCCCAGATGCAACGCGCGCTAGCATGGCCATCGCCTCAGCCGGGTTGCCCACCAAGATTAGCGATATCGCAAATTCGGCATTCAGCGCCGAACGGCTGGTCCACCACATGTCACAAGACAAGAAAGCTGAGGGCGGCAAGCTGACCTTCATCCTGGCACGCGCGCTAGGCCAGGCCTTCGTCGCCAAAGACGTGGCGGCAGACACCGTGATCCAGTTCCTGAAAACCGAAGGAGCATATTGATGGGTTCGATCCTGGCCCTGGCACCCATCGTCTTTGGGTTGCTGGCGGTCTCTGCCCTATTCTCCGCGGCGGAGACCAGCCTGACGGGCGCTAGCCGCGCGCGCATGCACCAGATGGAGCGGGAGGGTGATCGCGCCGCCCGCCGCGTCAACCGCTTGCTGTCAGATCAGGAGACGATGATCGGGGCGGTGCTGCTGGGCAACAATCTGATCAATATTCTGGCCTCTGCCCTGACCACCACCGTGCTGACCGCAGCGATACCGGGCCCTTGGGGCGTGGCCGCGGCGACCGCGATCATGACCGTCCTGATCTTGGTCTTCGCCGAAGTCCTGCCAAAGACCCTGGCGATCCTACGCTCTGATGATGTGGCCCGCTTCCTGTCTGGCCCGACCCTGCTGGTGGTCAGGCTGTTTGGGCCTTTGATCTTCGCCATCCAGTTCGTGGTGCGTCGGACCCTTCGGCTATTTGGCGTCAGGTTAGACATGGGCGTTGATGTCTTGGCTGCCCATGAAGAGATCCGGGGTGCTGTTGAATACCATCACTCTGAGGGCCTCGTGGAAGAGCGCGACCGGCGCATGCTGGGTGGCGTGCTGGACCTGTCAGAAATGGATGTCAGCCAAGTCATGGTTCATCGCATGTCGATCTCGATGGTCGACGCTGACCTATCGCCCCGCGAGTTGGTTAGGCAGGTTCTAGAGAGCGACCATACACGGGTGCCGCTCTACCGCGACGACCCCGAGAACATCGTCGGCGTCCTTCACGCCAAGGACCTGTTGCACGCAATAGCAGAGGCCAACGGCGATTTCAGTGCCCTCGATATTGCCAAGATACGGCGCGAACCGTGGTTCATTCCAGAGACCACCAACCTCAAGGACCAGCTCAACGCCTTCCTAAAACGCCAAAACCACTTTGCCCTGGTGGTGGACGAGTATGGTGCGCTTCAGGGTTTGGTGACCCTGGAGGATATCCTTGAGGAAATTGTCGGTGAGATTGAGGACGAGCATGACAGCGCCATTCAGGGCGTGCGCAAACAACCCGACGGATCAATAGTCGTTGATGGCTCCGTACCAATCCGGGATTTGAACCGTGCCCTGGACTGGGACCTTCCCGACGATCAGGCCGTCACGGTCGCTGGCCTAGTGATCCACGAGTCCCAAACCATACCCAAGATTGGCCAGACTTTCATTTTTCATCGCCACCGGTTCGAGGTGGTCAAACGCGTTCGGAACCAGATCGCCACCCTGCGCATTTCCATGCCCTTAGAGACGACTGAGGTCAGCGAGTAGGCCGATGACAATCGATCTAACCGGCATAAGGGTTCTCGTCGTCGAAGATGAGATGATGGTCGCCATGTTGATGGAGGACATGCTGGCCGACCTCGGCTGTGTCGTTGTCGGCCCCATCTACCGACTCGACGAAGCTTTGGATGGCGTCGGCGATCTCGAACTCGACTGCGCTGTCCTCGACGTCAATCTTGCCGGACAGTCAGTGTTTCCGCTAGCAGATCTTCTGCGCGAGCGCGGCGCACCCTTTGCTTTTGCCACCGGCTATGGCGACGCCGGTCTGCGCCCTGTCGACAAGGGAGTTCCTGTGCTTCAGAAGCCTTTTCGCGAGGCTGACCTAGCCCGCGTACTCAGCGAACTGAAGTCGACAAACGGCTAGAGCCCCTTCTCGATAAGCCCTGCTAGCACCTTGTCCGGCGTCATCGGGTAGTCACGCAGTCGCACACCGGTCGCGTTATAGATCGCATTGGCCACCGCCGCGCCGACGCCGCAAATACCCAGCTCACCGACACCCTTGATGCCCAGAGGATTGGCCTTGTCATCAGCTTCGTCCAGGAAGATCGCATCGACATCGACAATGTCGGCATGGGTCGGGACCAGGTAGCTGGCCATGTCCTGGTTGATGAATGAGCCATAGCGGGGATCAACCACGTTACCCTCTGTCAATGCTGCCCCAATGCCCCAGATCATGCCGCCGGTCATCTGGCTGCGCGCGGTCTTGGCGTTGAGGATGCGGCCAGCGGCGAACACCCCGAACATCCTGCGCATCCGCACCTCGCCGGTCGCCACATCGACACCGACCTCAGCAAAATGTGCGCCGTAGGTGTGAGCTGAATAATCCCGGGCATCGGCGGCAGGCGAAATCGAGCCTTCGACATAGACGCCCTCTGGCTTAGCTCGCGCCACCAAAGCCGCGAGGCTTTCGCCCTGATTGCCGATAGAGATGTTACCGTCGCCGAACTGAGCCAGGGTCGCGTCGGCCCCGTAGATCGGTGAGTTGGGGTCGCCCGTCGCCAGCTGCGCCAAGGTCTTGCGCATGACCATGCCGGTCTCGTAGGCCGCCGAACCGGCCGTCGCCGCGCCGAACTGACCGCCTGAGCCAGGAGCTGGCGGCAGGTCGCTGTCACCCAGCTCAACATCAACATGGCCCAAAGGCACGCCAAGCGTCTCGGCTGTGATCTGGGCAAGGATCGTGTAGGTACCTGTGCCGATGTCGGTCATGCCTTGCTTCAGGGTCACACGACCGTCGGCCGCGATATTGATTCCGGCTTTGGCCGGTAGCAAGAAGTTGCCCCGGATCGCGCAGGCCATGCCCATGCCGACCAGCCACTGACCGTCGCGGACTTGGCCCGGCTTGGGGTTGCGCCGGTTCCAACCGAAGCGTTGCGCGCCGACATCAAGACATTCCACCAACTGACGGATTGAGAAGGGTTTTCCATCCTCGGGATCACGTTCCGGCTCGTTGATTTTGCGCAGGTCAACTGGGTCGATTTGCAGCTTTTCGGCTAGCTCATCCATGGCCACTTCGAGGGCCAGCATGCCCGGTGCCTCACCCGGCGCGCGCATGGGTCCAGCGCCTGGAAGGTCCATTTTCACCAGCCGGTGGCCGGTCAAACGGTTAGGCGCCGCATAGAGGTTTCGGGCGAAATTGGCAGCGTGTTCAGTGAAGATCGCATTGCGCGCGCAATGGGTTATGGCCTCCACAGCGAAGCCCGAAAGTTTACCACTGCTCCCACTGGCTAAGCGCACCCGCATCTGCACGGCGGGGCGGTGAATGGTGCCGTGGAACATCTGATGGCGGCTATAGGCGACTTTTACCGGACGCCCGATGGCCCTGGCCCCAAGCGCGGCCAGGGTCAGGTCGTCATAGGACTGACCTTTGCCGCCGAACCCGCCGCCGATAGAGCGAGTGAACAGGTGCACACGGTCGGACGGAATGGCCAGGGTCTCGGCCAGGGCATGCTGGCCACCCTTCACCATCTGGATCGAGGTATGGACCGTGACCTTGTCACCCTCCCACCAGGCGGTGGTGGCGCAGGGTTCCATCTGCACGTGATTTTGGATGGGGCTGAAATAGGTTTCATCGACCGTGACCGGGGCGCTCGCAAAGGCCCCGGGGAAATCGCCAATGTGCAAGTCTTCCTCACCGGGTGGTTGCTCGCCTTGGTCGAGGCTGGCCAGGAAGTCGATCACGGCGGGCTCGACGGCATAGTCGATCTTGATCAAACCGGCCGCGCCGCGCGCGTTCTCTTGGGTGTCAGCCACAACAAACGCGACATGCTGGCCGTAGAATTCGACCTGGTCAGAGGCCAATGACGGGTTAGACGCCCGCTGGCTGCGCGGGTTGATCCGCTCTCCGCGTTGAGCCTGAGCCGGGACGTTTTTGTAGGTCCATACTAGATGCACGCCCGGTGCCCTCTCAGCCGCGGCGGTATCGATGGCGGTGATCTTGCCTTTAGCGATGGTGGCCCCCACCAGATAGCCATAAGCGGCGAGCGAGGGCGGCTCGACCTCATAGGCATAGGCCGCTGTGCCTGTAACCTTTAGCTTACCTTCATACCGCTCGACGCCCTTGCCGATCAGGCCTGAGCGATTTTCCGTGATGGGGTTGGGCGCAGCCCAATCCTTGACCGAACTCATGAGACACTCCGAGTCTTGGCTTCATCCAGGGCGGCACCGATCAGGCGACCCACCAGCGCGATCTTGAAGGCGTTTTTGCCATGAGCATTGGCCTGCGCCAGTTCGGCACTGGCAGCCTCTGCGCCAGAGGCTCCGCCCGCGAGCGCTGCCTCCAGCTTGTCGGCCCGCCAGGGTTTGTGCGCCACGGCCCCCAGAGCGACCTGCCCACCGGCTACGGCTACACTGGCCAATCCGCCGGCATAGGAGGCGCGATCTCGGGCCTTTCGATAGACTTGGCCGCCGGTCGGTGGCGGCGGCAACAGCACCGCTGTGATCATTTCGCCCACGCTCAGGTCTGTCTCAATCTGCGGCGTGTCGCCGGGCAACCGGTGCAGGTCGGCCACGGCCAGGGTGCGGGTAATGCTAGCCGCGCTAACCATTTCGACCCTGGCACCCAGCGCCGTCAACGCCACGGCCATGTCCGAGGGGTGGGTAGCGATGCAATGATCACTGGCCCCGAAGATCGCGCTGTTTCGGTTCAGGCCCTCCATGGCCGCACAACCGGAGCCCGGGATGCGCTTATTGCAGGGCTTAGCCGCGTCGTAGAAATAGGCGCAACGGGTGCGCTGCATCAGGTTTCCACCGGCAGTCGCCTTATTGCGAATCTGGCCCGACCCGCCCGACAGGATCGCCTGGACGAGCACCGGATAGGCGGCGCGCACCTTGGCATCGGCAGCGATGTGGCTGTTGGTGGCCGTGCCGCCGATCCGCAGCCCCCCGTCGGCGCTAGCGGTGATCTCGGACAAACCCAGACGATGAATATCGACCAGATGGGTGGGGGCCTCGATCTCAAGCTTCATCAAGTCGAGCAGATTGGTGCCGCCGGCCAGGAACTTGGCACCGGGTGTGTTGGCCACGGCCTTGACCGCCGATGCGACGTCGGTCGCGCGTTCATAGGTGAAGGGCTTCATGCCACCGCTCCCGCCACATCACGGATCGCGGCTAAGATCTGGGTATAGGCCGAGCAGCGACAGATATTGCCGCTCATCCGCTCGCGTAGCTCAGCGTCCGTGAGCGCGATCAACGCCTCAAGATCTTCCGTGGCCTGGCTGGGCCAACCGTTGGCGGCTTCATGCAACATGCCCACCGCCGAGCAGATTTGGCCAGGCGTGCAATAGCCGCACTGGAACGCGTCATTGGCCAGGAACGCCTGCTGCATAGCATGCAGGTTCTCGACCCCGCCGATCCCCTCAATGGTGGTGACCGTGTCGCCGTCATGCATGACGGCCAGCGACAGGCACGCATTGATCCGCTCGCCATTGACCAGCACGGTGCAGGCCCCGCATTGGCCGTGGTCGCAGCCCTTCTTGGAGCCCTTGAGGTTCAGCGTCTCGCGCAGCGCGTCGAGCAGAGTGGTTCGGGTATCGAGGTCCAGACTGTGGGCCTGG
>JANLPX010000043.1:0-9490 GCA_031367485.1 Alphaproteobacteria bacterium
CTGACCACAGGCCGCAAGGATATCGCGGCCCCGGGGCGTTCGGATCGGCGAGGCGTAGCCTGCACGGTTCAGGATGGCGGCAAAGGTCTCGATGGTCTTCCAGTCAGAGCAGACATAGTCGGTGCCGGGCCAAGGGTTGAACGGGATCAGATTTATCTTGGACGGAATTCCCTTGAGCAATCGCACCAGGGCTTGCGCCTCGGCCGGGCTGTCATTGACGCCTTTGAGCATGACATATTCGAAGGTCACGCGGCGCGCATTGGAGATGCCGGGATAAGCGCGGATGCCAGCCATCAGATCGGCGATCGGGTATTTCTTGTTGATCGGAACCAGGACGTCGCGAAGGGCGTCGTTGGTGGCGTGCAGGGAGATGGCCAGCATGGCCTGGGTATTTTCCCCCAGAGGCTGGAGTTCTGGCACGACGCCGGAGGTGGAGACCGTGATTCGTCGCCGGGAAATGGCGATACCTTCATTGTCGGAAATGATGTCGATAGCGTCGGCCACTTCGGAAAGATTATAGAGCGGCTCGCCCATGCCCATGAACACGATGTTGGATAGTCGGCGATCGGCCTTGGGGCTGGGCCATTCCTCAAGGTCGTCGCGGGCGATCTGCACCTGGGCGACGATCTCGGCGGCGGTTAGATTGCGAACCAGAGCCTGGGTGCCGGTGTGGCAAAACGTGCAGTTGAGCGTGCAGCCCACCTGGCTGGAGACGCAGAGCGCTCCGGCCCGACCAACGTCAGGGATATAGACGGTCTCGACCTCGATCCCGGGTGCCATACGGATCAACCACTTGCGGGTGCCATCCTTGGAGACTTGACGCTCAACGATCTCGGGGCGGGTGATACAAAAGACCGCAGCAATTTGCGCGCGGGTCTCTTTGTCCACATTGGTCATGGCTTCGAAATCAGTGACGCCGTGATGGTGGATCCAGCGCCAGAGCTGAACGGCCCGCATCTTGGCCTTGTCGGGGCGCACGATATCGGCGGTGATCAGGGCCTCCACCAGACCGGCGCGCGTCATCCCTGACAGGTTCGGCTTAGTCGCCACCTTTGGCTTAGGACGGGAGAGGTCGAGGGTTGTGCCCAAGGTCTAGCCTTTAAGAAGAGGCGGGCCTTATAGACGCTTGCAACGCTCGCGCCAAACTTGGTGGTTTTCAAACAATTGTTTGGGTCCGGTCTTCCTTGGTGTCCGGCCGTGCGGTAGCGTTGGGGAAATTTAGAAACCACCGTTGGGAGACGCGATTATGAAGGCCGTTCTGAGCAAGGTAACCGGCGGACCCGAAACCCTGGTCTATGAAGATGTGCCAGCGCTGGAGGCCAAGCCCGGCAGTGTGGTGATTGCGGTCAAGGCGGTGGGGATCAATTTCCCTGACGTGCTGATGATCGAGGACAAGTATCAGTCAAAACCGCTGCGCCCCTTTGCGCCAGGCGGCGAGATCTCTGGGATCGTAAAATCGTTGGGCGATGGTGTCACCGAGGTAAAGGTCGGCGACCGGGTCTTGGCGCAGATTGGCAATGGCGGGCTGGCCGAAGAAGTGGTTTGCCCGGCCGGACGTCTGACTAAGATCCCAGATGCCATGCCCTTTGATGAAGCCGCAGCTTTCATCCTGACCTATGGCACCAGCTATCACGCGTTGAAGGACCGGGGTCAGATCAAGGCTGGCGAGACCTTGCTGGTGTTGGGTGCGGCTGGCGGGGTTGGCCTCTCGGCGGTCGAACTGGGTAAAGCCATGGGGGCCAAGGTGATCGCAGCCTGTTCAACCCAAGAAAAAGTCGATCTGGCCATAAAGCACGGTGCCGATTCTGGAATCGTCTATGGCCGCGGGCCTTTCGATAAAGACGGTCAGCGGGCGCTTGGGGCGCTGTTCAAGGAAGCCTGCGGCCCGGACGGTGCCAACGTGATCTATGACGCGGTCGGTGGCGACTATGCCGAACCTGCCCTGCGCTCTATCGCCTGGGAGGGTCGCTATCTGGTGATCGGCTTTGCAGCCGGGGATATCCCGAAGATCCCACTGAACCTAGCCCTGCTCAAAGGCTGCGATATTGTCGGCGTGTTCTGGGGCAATTGGACGGCGCGCAATCCTGGCCTTTTCCAAGACTCCATCGCCGAGCTGATCGCGATGTACGGTCAAGGCAAGATCAAGCCTTATGTCTCCGAACGCTTCACCCTAGAGCATGGGGCCGATGCCATCGCGCACCTGGGCAGCCGTAAGGCCATGGGTAAGGTTGTGGTGACCGTCGACTGAGCGCTTCCAGCATTGAGTTAGGTCCTGGAAGGAGCCGGGCTTGAATTTCGCACTCGACCTTAAGGCCGCCGACTTGGCCCCGGTGTTTGCCCAGTACGGCCGCCTGCATCTGCCGGGCGTGCTGAGCGAGGGTGACGCTAACGCGGTGCATGCCGCGATGGGCGTCACGCCCTGGGTGAAGTCAATGCATGTGGCCGGGCAAAGCTACGACGTTGCGTTCGACGAATTGGAAAACCTCACCGACGAGGCCCGAGCTGATCTGAATGCGGCGTTCTTGGTGGGCGGGGTCGGCGAATTTCAATTCCGATACGATGCTTGTCGCATCTCAGACATTTATGACGTCGGGCTTGAGATGCTGGGCGAAATATCGGCGTTGGGGGCGGCCTATAAGATGCTCAACAGTGCGGCGTTTCTGGATTTTGTCCGGACCTTGACCCGAGATTCACGCCCAGCCTTTGCCGATGCTCAGGCGACGCGGTTCCGGGCCGGGGACTTTCTGACAGCCCATGATGATGCCGCGGCGGGCAAGAAGCGGCTCTACGCCTATGTTCTCAATCTGACGCCGTCCTGGCGTACGGATTGGGGTGGGTTGCTCGCGTTTCACGATCAAGACGGCCATGTGGCGGAGGCCTATGCGCCGGTATTTAATGCCCTGAACATTTTCCGGGTGCCGCAAAAGCACTCGGTCACCGAGGTGGCCAGCTATGCCACGGGCGAGCGGCTGTCGATAACCGGCTGGATTCGTGAGCGCTAAGCCCGGCCTCAGCGCTAATCTGCGCGGGGCATTGTGGATGGTCGCCTCGGCTCTTGGCTTCACGGTGATGACCACCTTGATCAAGTTCTTGGGTAACGACTATCCGGCTGCCTTGCAGACTTTTTATCGACAGATGGCGGGGTTCTTGATCCTACTGCCGATCATCCTGATCAGGGGCCGCACGGTCTATGCCACCACGCGGCCTTGGATCCTGATCTTTCGGTCATCGGCGGGGACCATCGGGATGATCCTGTCGTTCTATGCCTTTCAGAAGATGCCTCTAGCCGACGCCAATGCGCTCAGCTTCACGCGTACCCTGTGGCTGGTGCCTTTGGCCGCGTTCGTATTGCACGAGAAGGTGGGGCCGCTGAGGATTGCAGCGGCCGTTGTTGGGTTTCTCGGCGTCCTGATCATGGTGCGACCGGGTGCAAGCTCGCACATGGCCCTAGGGTTGCCAGCCCTGGCGATGCTGGCCTCATCGTTTCTGTTCGCCATGACCATCACCGGCATGAAGGTCATGACGCGGGATCACTCGCCGATGGTGTTGCTGGTCTGGGCCGCGACCCTCGGCGTGGTGTTGGCGATTCCCGGCGCGCTGTTCGTTTGGCGTTGGCCCGAGCCACGTGATCTTGGGTTACTGGCCTTGATGGGCGTGATGGGGACGGTGACCCAGGCCTGCTACATTCGCGGCATGGCGATCGGTGACGCGGCCGCCATGGCCCCGGTCGATTACATCCGGCTGGTGTTTTCGACCGTGGCCGGGTTTTTGCTGTTCCACGAGCTGCCGGGTATCTGGACGATTGCCGGCGCCGGCGTGGTCGTGGCGTCGACCCTCTTCATCACCTGGCGCGAGCAACGCGCAGCGAAGTTGGCCCTAGCAGAGGCGGGCTAGTCGTCTTTTCGTAACTTGGCCAGTAAGGCATCCGCGGCATCCCGGTGCTCAGCGCGAAGGTGGCGACCGACCAGGGCAATCAGCGCCGCGAACACAGCAGCGTCGTCGGTGAAGCCGATGACGCCTAGGAAATCGGGAACGACATCCGTGGGGAGGATGAAATAGGCTAGGGCGGCCAGCATGATTCCCTTAGCCGCGGTGGGAGTCTTGGGATCGCGGGCGCAATACCAGACCGAAACAGCGTCGCGCGCGAAGGGGATTGAGGCTGCGACACGGGTGATTTTGGTCAAAAAGCCTTGATTGACCCGCTGTTCGTTGAGCTTGACGGTGGTCGGTACCAAGGCTTTGGCTGGGTTGAGCGCAGTTTTTGGGTCGAATCCGCGCTCATTGACGTGACGTGATGCTTTTGACTTCGCGTTCATGGGGCTAAAGGCTCTGTCCAACAGTCTTACAATTAAACGAGAACGGGAGCTCCGCGTCCATGAAACTTAATTCCTCCGTATCGGCCGTCGTCACCGGTGGTGCCTCTGGTCTTGGTGAAGCCACTGTTCGCCAGCTTGCAGCCCAAGGCGTCAAGGTCGCCATCTTCGACATGAACGAAGCCCGCGGCGAAGAAGTTGCCAAAGAAGTGGGGGGAGTGTTCTGTAAGTGCAATGTCACCTCGGATGATGAGGTCGACGCGGCCTTCGCCAAGGCGCGTGCGGCTCACGGCCAAGAGCGCATCTTGGTCAACTGCGCAGGTACCGGCAATGCAGCCAAGACCGCCAGCCGCGATAAGGTGACGGGCGAGACCAAGCACTTCCCGCTGGATGCCTTCAATATGATCATCCAGATCAATCTGGTCGGCACGTTCCGTTGCGTCGCCAAGTCGGCCAAGGGCATGTTGGACCTAGAGCCCGTCGACGGCGAGCGCGGCGCGATCGTCAATACCGCCTCGGTAGCCGCTGAAGACGGGCAGATGGGCCAAGCGGCCTATTCGGCATCCAAGGGCGGCGTAGTTGGAATGACCCTACCTATCGCCCGCGACCTGGCCGGCGACGGCATTCGCATCAACACCATCTTGCCCGGCATCTTCGACACTCCGCTGATGCGCGGTGCGCCTGAGGCGGTGAAGCAGGCTTTGGCCAATTCGGTGCCCTTCCCGAAGCGTTTGGGAACGGCAGATGACTATGCGTCGCTGGCGTTGCAGATGATCACCAACGGCTACTTCAACGGCGAAGACGTCCGCTTGGATGGCGCGATCCGGATGGCACCGCGCTAAATCGAGACTCTGGAACCACAAGGCTAGGCTTTACGTTCTCTTCGGTTGGGGGTTCCGTCTTTGGCGAACCTTTCGAGGGGGGCGAAATTGTCGACAAGTCGGTGGTTCCAAAGGGTAGCCGCATCAATTGAACGACCCGGCATGGCCTATGTGGCGGCCCTTGGGGCGGTCGTGGTTGCCACGGCCGTTCGGGTGTTGGCTGATCTGACGCTGGATCAGCCGCCGAGCTTTCTGGCCTATTATCCAGCCGTTCTGTTCGCCACCCTGGTCGGCGGGCTGCGTGGTGGACTGGTGGCTATGCTGGCCAGTGCAGTAGCTATGGGAGTGTTGCCCAACGGGCCGATGGCCAAGATTTGGCCTAGCCAGCCCCTTAGACTTTTGATGTTCGTGCTCACCGCCGGGGCCATGGCCCTGGTAGCCGAAGCATTGCGCCGGGCCTTGCAGCAAGGTGCAGTCGTCGAAGCGCGGTTCCGTCAAATTGCCAATGCAGCTCCAGTCTTGATCTGGATGAGTAGTCTCGACCAGAAGGCCAGTTGGTTCAACGAGTCTTGGCTGACCTTCACCGGTCGCGATTTGGAACAGGAACTGGGATTGGGTTGGCTCGACAGCGTCCATCCTGACGACTTGGCTGGCGTCCAAGTCGAACACCAGGCCCGCATGGACGACAACGCGTCTGGCCGGTTTGAATATCGACTGCGACGCCAGGACGGGTCCTATCGTTGGCTCGAAGAATCTGCAGCCCCGAGCTTTGATATCAACGGCAAGGTGTTGGGATATGTGGGATCCTGCGTCGACATCACAGAGCGCCGAAATGCTGAAGCGTCGCTGCGGATTGGTGAGGCGCGTATCCGCGCCCTGGTCGATAGCCTGCCACAATTGCTGTGGGCCAATCGGGCCGACGGGTTTTGTGACTATCTAAGTCCTCAATGGCTGGCATTCACGGGCGCACCTGCGGAGAGTCACAAAGGGGAGGGCTGGTTCGACGCTATCCATCCGGAGGATCGCGACGATGTTCGGTTATCATGGCGCGAAGCGGTGCGCGGCGGACTTCCCTTTGACGTCAAGTATCGCATTCGCAGACATGATGGCGTTTGGCGCTGGTTCGCGGGGCGGGCCTCGTCTGTGCGCAATGAGGACGGCAGTATCCGAAGATGGTTTGGATCGTCTTCGGATATCACAGAGATCGTTGAGGCGCGGAAAGACTTGGAGTTGCGGGTCGCCGAGCGAACTATTGAGCTGCAAGAAAGCTTGGAGGAACGCGCGCGAACCGAAGCCGCCCTTGCCCAAGCGCAGCGGCTCGAAACCGTCGGTCGCCTGACCGGGGGCGTGGCGCACGATTTCAACAATCTGCTGACCGTGGTGATCGGTGGGCTAGATATGATTCTGAAGAACCCGGCAGACACCGCCAGGGTGAAACGCCTGTCCGAAGCCGCCATGGCCGCTGGTCGTCGCGGGGAGCGGCTTACAAGGCAGCTGTTGTCGTTCTCGCGACGCCAGGAATTGAAACCTGAGCTGGTCAATGTGGTCGCTTTGATTGATCAGATCGAACCGCTGCTACGCCGCGCTGTCGATGAGGCCGTGGAACTCAAGATCACCTCAGAGGACGGCGTCGGCCTTTGCAGGTTGGACCCCGCGCAATTTGAGGCGGCGCTGCTGAATTTGGTGGTCAACGCCACTGATGCGGTCGGAGGAAGCGGCAAGATCGAGATCTCCGTGCGCCGTCGCACTCTGATCGAGGGGGAGATGGCAGATACTGCACCCGGTGACTATGTCGCCATTTCAGTGTCAGACACGGGCCCCGGTATGAGTTCCGAAGTGTTGTCTAGGGCCTTTGAGCCGTTCTTTACGACTAAGGAAGTAGGCAAGGGAACCGGTCTTGGTCTGGCTCAGGTTTACGGGTTCATTCGCCAAGCGGGTGGAGGGGCTGATCTGGAAAGTCGCCCAGGAGAGGGCGTGAAAGTAACGCTCTTGGTCCCGGCGGTAGACGGGCGGCTGGCGCTGCCGGAGCCCTTGGTTGACGACCTTGCCCACATGGTATGGGTACGCGAACCGCAGATCCTGCTGGTCGAGGATGATGCCGCGGTGCGGGCCGTCACCGAGAGCTTGCTGGAGGAAATGGGGTGTCAGGTTATCGCTGAACCTGACGGCACCCAGGCCCTAGCCCGGTTAGATGCGGGTGAGGCCTTTGACCTTGTCCTTTCAGACATCGTCATGCCAGGCGGGATCAGCGGCGTTGACCTGGCGCGCTTGGCGCAGGTCCGCCGGCCGGGACTTCCAATCATCCTGACGACGGGCTATGCGGGCGATCGATTTGACGGCCCAGCCGAAGACATCGACCTGCCGATTTTGCGCAAGCCGTTCCGTGCAGAAGACCTTGCGGCCATGGTGCACGAAAGTTTGGCGAATACAGGCCTCATCGAACAGCGATTGCCGACGCCGGACCAAGGGCGGCCAGCAAGACGCAAGGCAGTGCTTTCGTCAAAGGCCTAGGCCTTTGACGAAAATGGAAATCAGCGGCGACGTTTCATACCGCCGAGCATGCCGCGCATGATCTCCCGACCGGCTGTTGAGGCCACGGTGCGGATCATCTGTTTGGCGAAGGTTTCTAACATCGACTGGCGCCCGGAAGCGCGCGGTGCCGCCCGTTCCACCGGTGCGCGCGTGGCTGCGGCGGGGGCATCGCGCGTGGTCTGCGCTTGGTCTTGGGCTTGAGCTGCAGCCGCGCGCGCTTGCAGTTTCTCGAATGCCGATTCGCGATCTTGAGTTTGATCATAAAGGCCGTGGACTGGACTTTGCGCGATGACTTGTTTGCGCTCATCCGGCGTCAGAGGTCCAATCCGGGAATTTGGCGGACGGATCATGGTTTTCTGGACCATGGTCGGTGCACCGCGTTCATCTAGTACCGACACCAAGGCCTCACCTACACCTAGGCCTTGAATGGCCTCGGCCGTATCAAAGGCTGGGTTGGGCCGGAAACTATCGGCGGCCGCGCGCAAGCCGCGTTGCTCGGTCGGCGTGTAGGCACGCAGCGCGTGCTCAATACGATTTCCTAATTGGCCCAATACCGTCTCGGGAATATCTGCCGGGTTCTGAGTGATGAAATAGATGCCGACGCCCTTTGAGCGGATCAGCCGGACCACCTGCTCGACCTTCTCCAGTAAGGGCTTGGGCGCGTCGCGGAACAAAAGGTGCGCTTCGTCGAAGAAGAACACGAGTTTGGGTTTGACGGGATCCCCGACCTCAGGAAGTTGTTCAAACAGTTCGCTCATGAGCCAAAGCAGGAAGGTGGCGTAGAGCCTGGGGCTGGCCACCAGCTTATCGGCGGCCAGGATATTGACGTATCCCAATCCCGTCCGGTCGGTGCGCATCAGATCGTTCAATGACAATGCAGGCTCGCCAAACAATTTGGAGCCGCCCTGATCTTCCAAGACCAAGAGTTTACGCTGAATGGTCGCGACGGTGGCTGGCGATACGTTGCCGTATTTGGCACCCAATTCTGAGGCGTTCTCTGACGCATAGCTCAGCGCCGCCTGCAGGTCTTTCATATCCAGTAGCAAGAGCCCTTCGTCATCGGCTGCGCGAAAAACGACCGTGAGCACGCCCTCTTGGACATCGTTCAGTTCCAGCATCCGGGAGATCAGTAGAGGCCCCATTTCCGAGACCGTCGCGCGAATCGGATGGCCGGCGTCGCCGAACAGATCCCAAAACACCACAGGGGCGGCGGCTGGACGCAGTTCCAAATTCATGGCCTTGGCGCGAGCCAGCATTTTTTCGTTGGGTGCGCCTGCAGCGGCGATCCCACAAAGATCGCCCTTAACATCGGCGGCGAAGACTGGGACGCCCGCGTCGGAAAACCCCTGCGCCAAGCTTTGAAGGGTGACGGTCTTGCCGGTCCCCGTCGCACCGGCCACCAAACCATGACGGTTGGCGCGATCTAGTCGCAGGCTCTCTATATGATCGGAGAAGCCGATCATGACGCCATCATCGGCCATGGAAGTTCCCTTAATAGTCGCTTTGAGCGGTCAAGTTAGCGGCCTGAAGCCTTTACCGCTAGCACCCGTATTGGGTCTAGCGTCGGACGCGGGCGATGCAGATTGACGCCGCGCGCTGCCAGACCGAGACTCTGCTGCGAATCAGAGACGTGACTTGATGACTGCGCCGTCTGCCTCCATCAGTACCGAACGCACCTGCCTAGTCATACTGGCGACGGTTGGCGTCGGCGCAGCGCTGATTTGGTCAGCCGATATTTTGACGCCGCCGGCGATGGCCTTGTTCCTGGCCATCGTGATCGACGGATTTGCGCGGGTCTTGCAGCGCGTCTTTCCCTGGGCCAAT
>JANLPX010000085.1:0-6890 GCA_031367485.1 Alphaproteobacteria bacterium
CCGCGCCATCATGTCTGAAGACCTGGGCGGCGTAGAGCTGGCGCAGGGCGCGGGCTCGCTAGAAACTGCCTCAACTTCAAACCTGGGTGGGGCGCTGAAGTTCAAGAGCCGCGCGCCGTCTGATCAGTTCGGCCTACTGGTCGCCCTGACTGGGGGCTCCGACAACACCATGCGCGGCTTTGTGCGCGTCGACAGCGGTGAGCTCGCAACCGGCACCCGCGCTTACCTGTCCTATGCCAACCAGAAGGCAGACAAGTGGAAGGGTCAGGGCGAGCAGAAGCAAGAGCAAGTCGATTTCAAGATCGTGCAGGCGATTGGCCCAGCCAACGTCACCTTCTTCTATGATTGGTCCAGCCGCCAGGAGAACGACTACCAAGACCTATCGCAGGAGATGATCAAACGTCTCGGCTACGGCTGGGACAACAACACCGGCAACTGGGCGCAGGCTGTTGCCATCGCCAAGGCCTATCAGGCGGCCCCCGGCGGCGACTGCACCACCACGGTCTATCCTTCACCAATCAAATGCGTCGACGACACCTATTATGACGCGTCAGGCCTGCGCGACGACAAGCTGTGGGGCCTTAGCCTCGACACCCCGATCACTGAGACCCTGAGCGTGCGCGGCACGATCTATGGTCACAAGAACGAAGGCCAGGGCACCTGGTACACGCCCTATGTGCCCTCACCCAACAACGGTGTAGTTGGCGCGACGAGCAACAACGCGCCGATCTCGGTGCGGACTACTGAATATGACATTGATCGCGCCGGGGTGCTGATCCACGCTGACTGGATGTTGGGCGATCATAAGGTCAGCTTCGGGGGTTGGTATGAGGACAATGACTTCAATCAAGCTCGGCGGTTTTACGGCCTAGACTTGGCCGCCCCACAACGCTCCAGCCTGGCGTTCATGCGCGGCCCGTTCTTCACGCAGTGGGCCTATAGCTTCAACACCAAGACCAACCAGTACTATGTACAAGACGTCTGGACGGTGAACGATGCTCTGAAACTCAACTTCGGCTTCAAGTCAGTGGACGTTAAGAACAAGTCCTTGACCACATTTGGCGCGCCGATCATCAACGGCGAAATTGGAGCCAAGGACAGCTTCTTGCCACAGGTCGGGGTCAACTATAAAGTCAATGAAAACAATGAGGTTTTCGCGGGCTACACTGAAAATCTGCGCGCATTTGCCTCGTCTCACACCGCTGGCCCCTTTGCGACCACTCAGGCCGGGTTCCAAGCCCAGTTGGGCAAACTGCGACCCGAAACCTCCAAGACACTAGAGGCCGGCTGGCGCTTCCGCACCGCTCAGGTGCAGGGCGTGGCTGCGGTCTACTACGTCAAATTCGATGATCGCCTGATCGGAATTTCGGCCGGAGCTGGCATCGTTGGGAACCCTGCGATCCTGTCCAATGCGGGGTCGGTGACATCCAAGGGTTTCGAGACCGCAGTCACTTGGTCTCTGAACGACGACTGGTCACTGTTCGGCTCCTACGCCTACAATGACAGCCAATATGACGACGATGTGCGCAATGCCGCTGGCGTTGTCACCCAACTGATCTCCGGCAAGACCGTGGTCGATACGCCCAAGAGCCTGCTCAACGCCGAAGTCGCCTACGACCACGGCGGTTGGTTTGCCAAGGCTAACCTGCACTACACGTCCAAGCGCTTCTTCACCTATACCAATGACAAGAGCGTCCCGGGTGTCGCCACGGTCGATCTGTCGGCAGGTTACCGGTTCAGCGAAGAGGAAGGCCCGCTGAAAGGCCTTGATGTTCAACTCAACATCACCAATCTGGCCGACAAGTCCTATGTCTCGACCATCGGCTCGAACGGGTTCGGATTTTCCGGCGACAACCAGACCTTGCTGGAAGCCGCGCCCCGGCAAGCCTTTGTGACGATCCGTAAGCAGTTCTGATCCCTGCCCGGCCAGATGCACTCGCGTCTGGTCGGGTTTTCAGCGGCGGGAGTTTGCCTTGAAGTTCGTTAGACCTGTCGTTTTAGCCCTCAGCTTGTTTGCAGCAACGCTGGCCCACGCCGCCCCCGCCAAGGATCAGCGGGTGGTGTTGGTCACCCTGGACGGCGTGCGGTGGCAGGAGATTTTCCGGGGGGCCGATCCGGTCATCGCGACGAACAAGACCTTCACACCGCTTGCCAGCGAGATCAAAAAACAGTTCCTCGATCCAGCGGACCCAGCCGCCGCCTTGACCCCGTTCCTGCACAACATCGTGGCCAAGCAGGGCGTGCTGCTGGGCGACCGCGACCACGGATCCTGTGCTCTCGTGACCAACAGCCAGTGGTTCTCCTATCCCGGCTATAATGAGATTCTGACCGGGCGAGTTGATCCCAAGATCGTCAGCAATAGCCATGGTCCCAATGCCAATGTGACCTTCCTCGAATGGCTGAACGCGCGCCCCGGCTTTGCGGGCAGGGTCCAGGCGCTCGGGTCATGGTCGGTGTTCAATGACATCCTGAACCCGTCGCGCAGCAAGGTTCCGCTCAATGCCGGTTGGGGCGCTATGCCCGCCCGCACGCCGAACGAAGCGATGATCGCCAAGCTACAGAGCCAGACTGCCCAGCGTTGGGACACAGTACGCTTTGACGTCTTCACCCATGCCTATGCGCTTGAGACGCTTAAGCATGACAAGCCCAGGGTGCTCTATATCTCGTATGGCGAGACCGACGATTTTGCCCATGATGGGCTCTACGATCAGACCCTGATCTCGCTGCGTCGCACCGACGATTTCATTCGTGAACTGTGGGAAACGCTGCAAGCCGACCGCGCCTATGCGGGCAAGACCACCCTGATCATCACCACTGATCACGGCCGTGGATCAGGGGCCAACCCTAAAGACTGGGAGAGCCACGGGTTCCCTTGGCCGGGGTCAAACGAAACCTGGATCGCCGCCATTGGGCCAGGCATTGCGCCCGGCGGGGCGGCGGGACCAAACTGCGCTGGCGCAAACCAAGTTGCAGCGACGGTGCTGACCGCCCTTGAGGTCGATTGGCGGGCGTTCAACACTAAGGCGGGCGTGCCGCTGTCGATATTTCTCACGACCAAATAGCTAGTCATTGCCCCCTCCTCGCAAATTGCGGGGCGCCAATCGCTTTTCTCAGTTCCCTCGGAACCATGTCGTTGCCGACCTGTTGGACCTCCATAGGCCGGCTTAATGGCCGAAAATGACCGACGAGCACGCAATGGTGCAGCTCTAATCGGATGTCCATTTCGCGACCGAGAGACTGATATGACACGCAACAGCCCTCTGACCAAAGCTGGCGTTCCATCCGCGATGATCGGTTCCGGCGGAGAACCCCACCAGATCGCCGCCAGGGGAGAGCTCACCCTGACCACAAACCAGGGCATTCCCGTTTCGGACAATCAGAACAGTCTGAAGTCTGGGTCTCGCGGCCCGACGCTGCTTGAAGACTTTGTGTTGCGCGAAAAGATCTTCCACTTCGATCACGAACGCGTCCCCGAGCGAATCGTTCACGCGCGCGGATCAGGCGCGCATGGATACTTCGAGGCGACCGAGGATATCTCCGACCTCAGCAAGGCCGCCGTATTCAAGAAGGGAACACGAACGCCAGTCTTCACACGCTTCTCCACCGTCGCCGGTGGCGCAGGATCGGTTGACACACCACGCGATGTGCGCGGATTTTCGGTCAAATTCTATACGACCGAAGGCAACTGGGATTTGGTCGGCAACAACATTCCGGTCTTCTTCATCCAGGATGCGATGAAGTTTCCTGACCTCGCACACGCTGTAAAAATGGAGGCAAACTCAGGCTATCCGCAGGCAGGTAGCGCGCACGACACATTCTGGGATTGGGCTTCGCTCATGCCCGAAACCACGCACATGCTGATGTGGGCAATGTCGGATCGCGCCATACCGCGCTCGCTGCGCATGATCGAAGGGTTTGGTGTTCATACCTTCCAGCTGGTCAGCGACAGCGGCAAGTCGACCTTTGTGAAGTTCCATTGGAAGCCCACGCTCGGCGTGCAATCCACGCTGTGGGACGAAGCCCTGAAACTGCAGGCGGCCGACAACGATTATCACCGCCGCGACCTTCACGAGGCCATCGCGGCGGGGGCGTTCCCGCAATGGGAGCTTGGAATCCAAGCCTTTGATCAGGCCTTCGCTGAAGCTCAGCCCTATGACGTTCTAGACCCCACGAAGTTGATCCCCGAAGAGGTCATTCCGGTAAGGATCATTGGTCGAATGACCCTTTACCGAAACCCTGACAACTTCTTCGCAGAAACCGAGCAAGTTGCCTTTTGCCCTGCCAACATCGTTCCCGGCATCGATTTCTCGAATGACCCGCTACTACAGGGGCGACTGTTCTCATATCTCGATACCCAGAAGTCTCGGCTCGGCACCGCGAATTTCCATCAGATTCCGATCAATGCGCCGAAATGCCCGATGATGAATTTTCAGCGCGATGGGCACATGCAGATGCAGGTGCCGACAGGACGCGCCAACTACGAACCCAATAGCTTGGCAGCGCACGGCGAAGAGGGCGGACCGCGCGAGAGCCCGCTGAGCGGCTTTGTTACCACCACGTCGCCCACCCGAAGCGACGAGCAAGGTGACAAGCTCAGAGTGCGGGCAGAACTGTTCGCCGACCACTATAGCCAGGCGCGGCTCTTCTGGATTTCACTGACGGACAACGAGCGAGCGCACGTCGCCTCGTCATTCACTTTTGAACTCTCGAAAGTGGGACAACTTGATCAGGTCCCCCCGCGCATGGTCGGCAATTTGCGTAACGTAGACGAAGGCCTGGCCAAACGGGTTGCGGCAGGCCTCGGTATCGACCTGCCGCCCAAGTCCAAAGCTGCACGCGAACCCTTCGACATGGATGCCAGTCCAGCACTGTCGATCCAGAAGAACATGAAGGCGACCTTAGAGGGCCGCTCGGTTGGTATTCTGTACGCCGACGGGTCCGACGCCAAAGTGATCAATGACCTAATCGCCGCGATCGAGGTTGCGAAAGGTCGGGCTGTTCTCGTCGCGCCCAAAGTCGGGGGCGTCATCTTGGCTGATGGTTCAGTACGCAAAGCCCACGGCCAACTCGCCGGAACACCGTCGCAGCTATTTGATGCGATCGCAGTGGTTCTATCGGCCGAAGGTACAGCAACGCTGCTCAACGACAGCGCAGCCCTAGATTATGTAACAGCGGCTTTTGGTCACCTGAAAGCCATAGGCGCGACCCCTGCGGCCAAGCCTCTGCTCGACAAGGCAGGTGTGGTGCCAGATGAGGGCGTCACCGGTGTCGGCACAGACTTCATCAAAGCCGCCAAAGCCCGCTATTGGGACCGGGAAGCCAAGCTGCGAATGTTGGCCTAGCGCCGCATGGATCTTACCGAAAGCAGGGATTTGCGCGGCGGTCGCTCGTGCTGGATCGCCGACGACACCAACACCGTAAGCTCCAACGCCCTGCCGCAGAGTCGCGTCGATATTGCCATCATCGGGGCCGGGGTCATGGGGTCGATGCTAGCTGAACGGCTGGCGCGCCAAGGGCGACAAGTCGTATTGCTAGATCGTCGGCAGCCCGCCCACGGCAGCACGGCCGCGTCGACGGCACTGGTCATGTGGGGTGCCGACCTTCCACTGACGCATTTGGCTAAGCAGATCGGCGCCCAAGAGGCGGCTCGACGCTGGCGGCGGGTCTATTCCACCGTGCGAAATCTTGCCGAACGTATCGACGCGCTTGGCATCGATTGCGGGCGCATACCGCGTCCAGAGCTTTATCTGGCTGGAAGTCTGTTGGATGAAGATGCTCTACGCCTCGAAGGCGAGGCACGCCGCCATGCCGATCTGCCGTCATCTTTTCTAGATGCCCAAGCGGTGTCTGAGCGGTTCGATATCTCGCCGCGCGCGGCTTTGCTGTCGGAAGGTAGCTATGAGGTGGACCCGGTAAGACTGACTTTGGGCCTACTCGATCGGGCCAAGCGGCAGGGTGCCCTAGCCTGTTTTCCCATTGATGTTGTTAGCATTAAACAGCGCGCGGACGCGATTGAACTGCACACCAGTGACGGCCAAATGATAGAGGCCGACCAAGTTATCCTTGCGACCGGCTATGAGCGGCCGACTTGGTTCTTGCCGAAAGCTTTCAAGGTGGGTTCGAGCTTCGCGATTGCAACACTTCCAGGCCGAGCCCCGCTTTGGCGCGAAAACGCCATGATCTGGGAAGCCTCAACACCGTACCTCTATACCCGGGTGACAGCGGACGGCCGGGTCATTGCCGGTGGCGAGGACGAGGATTTTTCCGATGCGATGCACCGAGATGACCTTATCGGCCCCAAGGGCGGCACCATTGCCGCTAAGCTTGCGCAGATGATTGCGGTCGCCAAGGTCGAGGTCGATTGCGCCTGGTCGGCATCGTTTGGCTCATCCCCAGACGGGCTGCCCGCCATTGGCCGGGCCGCCAATCATGAGCGCCTCTGGCTCGCAAGCGGTTTTGGCGGAAATGGCGTGACCTTCGCAGCCCTCGGTGCCGAACTCATCACCGCAGAGTTGGACGGAAAGCCCGACCCCGACGCGGTGTGTTTCGACCCGTATCGCTTTAGCTGACGGCACTGAAAGCCTACCCCAAACGCCGTGCGGTGAGCGCCCGGCTTAACGTCCTGTCGGCATATCCTTGAAGGCCACATCCTTGTCGACGCGGATATCGCCGGGCAGACCCAGCACCCGTTCAGCGATGATGTTCTTGAGGATTTCGTCGGTGCCACCGGCGATGCGTAGGCCCGGTGCAAACATCAACGCGCCGTGGAACCCGCCGTGCTGTGGTGAGAGATCGCTGTCCTGAATGATGCCGAACTGGTCAAGCATCTCGATGGCCGAATTGCCTAGATCCTGCATCTGAAGCGCCGAGACGATCTTGCCGATGGAGCT
>JANLPX010000095.1:0-3172 GCA_031367485.1 Alphaproteobacteria bacterium
AATCTCGCATAGAGCAGGTGCAACACTGCGTGCTCAATTCCCCCGACATATTGGTCCACCGGCATCCAATAGTCAGCGGCAACCTTGTCGATAGGCTCGGCAGCATGTGGGTTGGTAAACCGAGCGAAGTACCAGGACGAATCCACGAAGGTATCCAGGGTATCGGTCTCGCGGGTCGCGGGGCCACCACATGTCGGGCAGGTCGTCGTGCTCCAAGTGGGGTGCCGCGCCAAGGCATTGCCTGGCTTAGAGAAATCGAGATCTTCCGGCAGGGTCACTGGAAGCTGGTTCTTGGGCACGGGGGCAACGCCACAGGCGCCGCAATGTACCACCGGGACTGGGCACCCCCACCCACGTTGACGCGCCACGCCCCAGTCCCGCAGCCGGAAGACGGTCGCGCCCTCTCCCAAACCTAGGTCTTCTATGCGCGCGATCGCCGCAGCCTTTGCGGGTTCAATATCTAGTCCATCCAAGACATCAGAATTGTAGATTTTCCCCGGGCCGCTATAGGCCTCTGCCGTGATCGCAAAGGTCGCTGCGTCCTCACCGGGCGGCAGCACAACGGGTTTTACCGGCAGGCCATACTTGCGTGCGAAGTCCAGATCGCGCTGATCATGTGCCGGGCATGCGAAGATCGCGCCGGTGCCGTAGTCCATAAGGATGAAATTCGCGATCCAAACCGGCAAGTTCCAGTTGGGGTCAAAGGGGTGCGCCACCGTGAGGCCTGTATCGAATCCGATCTTTTCTGCCGTTTCGATCTCTGCCTCAGAGGCTCCACCCTTGCGACAGGCTTCAATGAAGGCGGCCGCTGCCGGATTCGTCGCAGCCAGTTGCTGAGCGAGTGGATGATCCGGTGCCACCCCGACAAATGAAGCGCCGTACAAGGTATCCGGTCGAGTTGTGTAGACCTCTAGTCCAGATTCTAGGCCCTGGGGTGCCGTACCGCCCCACTGGAAAGCGAATTTCAGGCCCTTGGATCGCCCGATCCAGTTTTCCTGCATCAAGCGGACTTTGTCCGGCCAGCGATCCAGTGTCTTCAGACCCTCTAACAGGGCGTCGGCATAATCGGTTATGCGCAAGAACCACTGGTTCAGCTTGCGTTTTTCGACGATGGCCCCCGATCTCCAGCCGCGACCGTCTACCACCTGCTCGTTGGCTAGAACGGTTTGGTCAACAGGATCCCAATTGACGACACCTTCCCGACGATAGACCAGTCCCCGCGCCATCAAATCGATGAACCACGCCTGCTGCTGCCCATAGTAGGCTGGGTCACAGGTCGAAAATTCGCGCGACCAATCAATCGATAAGCCCAATTGCTGGAGTTCAGCGCGCATCTTTGCGATGTTCTCGTAAGTCCATGCGCGTGGATCTACGCCCCGCTCCATGGCGGCGTTCTCTGCGGGTAGTCCAAACCCGTCCCAACCCATTGGGTGTAGAACATTATACCCTCGGGCGCGTTTGAACCGCGCGTTGGCGTCCCCCAAAGTATAGTTCCGCACATGGCCCATATGCAGACTGCCCGACGGGTAGGGGAACATTTCCAAGGCATAGTATTTTGGCCGAGACCTATCGATCTCGGCGCGGAAAACGTCTGCGTCGGCCCAGGCCTTACGCCATTTGGGCTCAGTCTCTTTAGGATTATAGCGGGCCATGATGACGGCTTTAGCTCGAATTGACGGTCAAAGGGAACGACCCGAACGACAAAACGCGCCAACCTCTGGTCAGGAGGGGCGCGCTTAGCCGAGTTTGGGTCTTGATAAAGCGACCGAACGCTCGGGGTCAGCCCCGAATGTTCGAAAGTCGAAGCTGCCTTGCTTTGGTCAAGATGGCATTTTCGATATCTGTTTCGGTCTGGCCCGCAGTGGGTGTGTCTACCCAGCCGCCCGCGCCATCCTTGGATTGCTTGAAGACAGCAACATTCAGCCCATCAGCGCGCAACCGCGAATCCAATATGTAGACGGTACACTTGAAGCGCTCTTCGGGCCGCTCCGGATTGACGTACCAGTCAGTTATGATGACCCCGCCGTACGGATCGGCTGACGCCAGCGGCATGAAAGACAGGGTGTCTAGGCTCGCGCGCCACAAATAACCGTTCACGCCAATGGAGGGCTGATCGGTTGGAACCTTCGCGCTGTTCCCGCCACCAAACATCTTGAACGGATTGAGCCCCCCGGACTCTTGGGTTTGAAAAGTCTTTGGGGACCCAGAAGCGCAAGCTCCCATAGCTAAAAGCCCCACGGCTGCCGTCGCAACACCAACGCTACGCATCCAGATTCCGCGTTCAAACGGCATAAGCATCCGATCCTCACAAATGATCTGCGGCACCTCTGCACCGCAGCGCCGCCCCGCGCCGGAGCCCTCTATAACAACGCCGTGAATTCCACCAAACAGGAATCGCGTGGCCTTGTCGCAACAGCCCTCCTGGGAATCGACAGATTCGAGCCGACAAACGACTTGCGGTGTTGACCTGACGGGTATCGCGCCCTTAGTTGCAATCAACGGGCGAGCCTCAATTGGCGGTTCGGGGCCACAAGGTGGGATATGTCGAACCGAAAGGTCATTTCGCTGATCGCTGCTGGGGTTGCCTTAGGCCTGGTTACGGTTGCGCATGCCGAAACGGCAAAGAAGACCCCCGATTTCACGGTTCGCTCCGACATGTCGACAAATCTTGTCTCCGGCCAAAAGTCATTAACTTGGGATGCCCGTCAGGGGCGCTGGGGCGTTACCCTAAATTTAGCAGAGCCGATTGGTCGGAATGCCCAGTTAAATGATATTCAGGCTGGGGCTTATTTTCGATTGACCCCTGCCCTGCGGATTGGCGGGGCCGTGGCCCTGGGCGAGCAACGCCTGACGCCCTCCTACAAAAAGATTGAACCGCAAGATAGTGCTCCGCGCGTTCGCCTTGAGACGGCCTTCAAGTTCTAAAGCCCTCAACACCTGCAATGCCCACCACGCCCGTTGGAAGCAACCGCCTAGCGGTGCGATCATTTATGCCGCCCAATGCGTAGACTGGCTGACCGGTGGTTCGCACCAACATAGCCAGCCGGATTGGCCCTAATGGTTTTCCAGCCGAAGCGCTATGGGAAGGGAAGACAGCAGATATTACAACGGCGTCCACACCTCGAATCCGGGCGGCGCGGGTTGAATGCGCTGCTGCTGTGATGATCCATCG
>JANLPX010000106.1:0-4457 GCA_031367485.1 Alphaproteobacteria bacterium
CGCCCGTGGACCTCGCAATGGAGCGCAAGATCGGCGACTTCGTGCGCAATCTCATTGGAACCCAGCAAGTGACTGTTGTGCATGATCTTTCCGACGGTGGCCTCATCGCCGCTGCCGCAGAGATGGCGCTGGCGTCCAACGTCGGAATTACCTTGGAACTGCCGTCCAAACTGCCCGATCACGCCCTGCTGTTCGGCGAGGACCAGGGCCGCTACCTACTGGCCCTAGCCGATCCGGCCCCGGTCCTGAGAGCCGCCCGCGTCGTCGGCATCTTCGCCGAGGAAGTCGGTCATGCGGATGGCCAAGCGCTGGCAACCGCCGGCATCTTCAGCATCGCGCTGGCCGACCTCCGTGCGAGCCACGAGGGCTGGATGCCAGGTTTTATGGCCTAGACCTCCGTCGCCCGGCTCAACAGCTTTAGCGCTGCGGCGGCGAAGGCATCCATATTGGCCAGTCGGTCGCCGGACCCTGTTTCGATGGTCGCAGTAAACTCCACCGGTCCGCTGATCGCGATGCAGGTATGACCTGCGGCATCGCCGTAACCGTTGCCGGTGGGCCCAGCCGCGCCCGTCTCCGATACCCCCCAGGTCGTCCCAAATCGCTCACGCACCGTGCGCGCAAGCAACAGCGCGTAGGGCTCGCTAGCCGAGCGCATCCCCGCCACGGCTTCGCGGGGAAGCTCCAGCAAACTCATTCGCGCCTTACCGGTATAGATAACCCCGCCACCCAGATAATAGGCCGACGCCCCAGCCACCGAGAGCAAGGCCGCCGACACCCGCCCCCCGGACGAACTCTCCGCCACCGCCACAGTTTCCTTGCGCGCCTTGAGGCGCGCACCCAGCGTATCGGCCAGTGCGATCAGTTCAGGGTTCATGGTGTTGGTCTCCCATAGCGGTTTTGCTTGGCTTAGCGCCAATTGCGCGCGCATGATGTCCATCAATTAGAACGCCAATTAGAACAACAGCTATTTCTTCGGAGGAATTATTCAAATGGACGCGCAATCCCAGTGGACGGGTCTCGATGCTCAGCGCCTTGAGCGCATCACCGAGCACATGGATCGCAACTATATCGGCCCACAAAAAATTGCCGGGTGCCAGATCGCCGTCGCCCGCCACGGGCACACCGCCTATAGCCGATCCTTCGGTAGCATGGACCTCGAGCGCAACAAGCCGATGGCCGAAGACGCCATCTTCCGCATCTATTCGATGACCAAACCGATCACCTCGGTGGCGCTCATGAGCCTGTTGGAAAAAGGTTATTTCCAGCTCAACGACCCCGTCAGCCGCTATGTCCCATCTTGGAAAAATCACCGAGTCTGGGTCTCCGGCAAGGGTGATGAGATGGTCACCGAAAAGCCCCACCGGCTCGTCACCTTCCGTGATGTGCTAAGCCATACGGCTGGCCTGACCTACGGCGGCGGCCTGCCCGGCGTTGGCCTGCAACACCCCATCGACCAAATCTACCGCGACCTCAAAATCCGCAGTAACGGCAGTTCCGATACCATGATCGAGTTCATGGATAAGCTCTCTCAGGTCCCGCTGCGCTATCAGCCCGGCGAGCGCTGGATGTACTCCTTAGCCACCGATGTCTGTGGCGCTCTGGTTGAGATCATCTCGGGCAGGCCCTTCGCGCAGTATCTTCAAGACGAGATCTTTGGTCCGCTTGGTATGGTCGACACCGCCTTTTTCGTCGCGCCAGACAAGGTCGATCGCTTCTGCGGCAACTATCAGCGCGGCCCCGACAAGGTGCTCAAACTGATGGACGACGCCGTTGGCAGTGCCTTCACCCAAGACCCCACCTTCAAATCCGGCGGCGGCGGCCTCACCGGCACCACGGCGGACTATATGCGGTTCTGCGAAATGCTGCGTAGGGGTGGTGAGCTAGACGGTGCCCGCATCCTTGGGCCGCGCACCCTGGAAATGATGCATATGAACCACCTCAAAGATAGCAAGGACCTCACCCAGCTGGCGCTCGGCGGGTTTTCCGAAACTGCCAATGAGGGTGTCGGCTTTGGGCTCGGCTTTGCCTCAACTCAGGGCATGGTGGAAACCGGCTCGCACGGTGTCGGCGACTATTATTGGGGCGGTGCCGCCTCCACCATCTTCCTGGTCGATCCCAAGGAAGATTTGACCATGGTGTTCATGACCCAGCTGATGCCGTCGGGCACCTTCAACTTCCGGGGACAGCTGAAGAGCCTGATCTATTCGGCCATAACCGACTAGCAGTCAGCGAGGCATCTCGCGAACCCACCGGCCCGTCCATCCCGGCGCGTGGGCCTGACCAGGAAATAGCCAGGCCTCGCTCTGGACGACGGCGTTGCGCAGCGGTCGTCCAGAGCGCGCCTCACAGCCGCCGTCACCTCCGGCATTGGCAATCAGTCCCGGCAGCGGCCTTGAAGGCTTAGCGCCTTCCTGTGCCGCAGGCCTGGCACACAACGTCGCCCAGATCCGCGCCTGCGTGACGAGTCCAGCAGGATCTATCGCCATCGGCCGAAAGCCAAAATAGACATAGTCGACCTCGTGGCTCGACGCCCTAACCTGCACAATGGCCGGGTCACCACTGACCATCTGGAAATCGACCGGGTCGTCGACGTTGCCCTGCGGATCAGGCGTGGGATCAGAGATTATTCCGTCTCGCAACGTCATCGCATAAGCGCATTTCGGCCACTTGGCTGGCGATGCTTGCATGCTGAACTTGCAGCCCGACTCAACCAACGCCCAGAGACCCGGTTTGACGGACGGTGCGCCCTTGAAATCACTGGGTCCGAATAATGGTTTCGTCGATGTCACCATCCCACAACCGCCGAAACCCACGATCATGAGCAAAGCGATCAAATTGCGGAACATCGGCCCAGCCTCCCCATATGTCGGTTGTTAAGGTTTCTAACTCAAAAAGAGTCGGTTGAACGGAGTGTTCACCATGCCTATGCCCCTCGCCGTTCTGGAAGCTGAATTGTCAGCCGCATTTCCGGATGCGCAGATCAAGATCGATGACCTGGCCGGCGACGGCGACCATTATCGTGCGCGGATCGTGTCAAAGGCCTTCATCGGCCTCTCGCGCATCAGGCAGCACCAGCTGGTCTATGCCGCGCTGAAGGGCAAGATGGGCGGTGAGCTGCACGCCTTGGCCCTCGAAACCCAAACCCCCAGCTAGAGGCGACCCATGCGCTACCGGCCCTTCGGCGCGACAGGTAAGGCGGTTTCCGCCGTCAGCCTGCTGCTGCGTGAAGCGCCCAACATGAATACCCCGCAAGCGTGGCGGATCATGGCCTTTGCGGCCATGGAGAACGGCATCAACTGCTTTGAACTCACCGCCGGTCTAGACGTCATGGCGCTCGGGATCGGGGAGGCCATGCGCTCAGTCGAGCGGCGCCTGATGTTTCTGTCCTGGCGGCTGCGCGGCGATGGCAGTCACGCCCTGACAGCAGAGATGATCGCCGCAAGTGTGCGCGGTGGCCTCCAGCGGACTGGGGCGATCTATTTCGACCTGCTGACCATGGATGAGGTGGCCTACGAGTCCATGGACGAGGGTGCCCATGCCTACCTTGCTGATCTCCGGTCGGCCGGGCTTTGCCTGCAAATCGGTATCGTAGGCGACGGCCCCATGGTCGATGCCTGCATTAAGCTGGGCACATTCGATGTTCTGGTGACACCTTTTGACCTGACCTCAGATTGGCAGGCCCGACGCCGCGTGCGCGATGCCTCTGATCGGAACATGACGATTGTCGCCTGCGATCCGTTCCCCGCCGCTCAGATCCGAGCGGCTGGGGGCGGGAGTGGCAGCTCAATTCAGCGCGGTGGTAACAGTTTGCTCAAACGTAGCGCATCTGATCCGCTGGCCGGGGCCGGCACCTATGCCTTCCTCCACCAAACCTCCAACTGGACGGCCGAGGAGGTCTGCCTAGCCTATCTCCTCACCGAGCCCACCTTTGCCTCGATCCAAGTCGAAGCCTTCCGCGCTGACAGCCTCTCTCGCTACGCCGGGGTCGCCGACCGCGATCTGCCCACGGGCGTCGCCGCTCAGATCGAAATGGCCCGATTTAGCCAAGTTAGCGGCGATCGACGCCGTGCCTGAGCCGCTGCACCTTGACCCGGACCCCATGGCTCCCTAGCTCTCCGCTATCTTATCGTCGAAAGACCTGCCCCATGTCCGAACTCTCCGACCCAGCCCACGACTTTATCGGCAAGACCATCGCCTCAAATTCCGTGGTACTGTTCATGAAGGGCGTTCCTGAAGCCCCCCAGTGCGGGTTCTCGGCCATGGTGGTTCAAGTCCTCGACCATATGGGCGTCGATTTCATCGGCGTGAACGTATTGCAGGACCCTGCCCTGCGCGACGGCATCAAGACCTTCTCCGACTGGCCCACCATCCCCCAGCTCTACGTCAAGGGCGAGTTCCTGGGCGGGGCAGATATCATCAAAGAAATGTTCCAGTCCGGCGAACTCAAAACCCACATG
>JANLPX010000121.1:0-6351 GCA_031367485.1 Alphaproteobacteria bacterium
CTGCGCTCAGGACGGCGACCGAACAGGCACCCAAACAGGTATCGAGCGCCAGGACGATCAGAGGGTTTGCTCGACGCGTGTGACCTCGGGCACATAGTGTTTAAGCATATTCTCTACCCCGGCCTTTAAGGTTGCTGAGGATGACGGACAGCCAGAGCAAGCGCCGCGAAGGTGGAGCCAAACCACACCCGTATCAGGCTCAAAGCGGTTGAAGAGAATGTCGCCCCCATCCTGCGCAACGGCAGGCCGAATCCGGGTGTCCAGCAGGTCTTTGATCTCGGCCACGACCTGGGCGGTGTCACCCTCGTAGACAAATTCATCATCATGTCCGCCCGATTGGGCGGTGTCAGCTTCGAACAGGGGCCGCCCGGACGTGAAGTGATCCATGATCGCCGCCAAGATGGGGGCCTTCAAATGCGGCCATTCGACATCGGGGTCCTTGCCGACGGTGACGAAGTCGGTCCCGAAGAACACGCGGCTAACGCCATCGATCTCGAATAGCTCGCTAGCCAGGGCGGAAACGGCAGCCTCAGAAGCACTGCGGAAGTCTCGCGATCCCTCGCTTAGCACCTCCCGGCCGGGCAGGAACTTCAGGACCTCTGGGTTGGGCGTGGGTTCGGTCTGGATAAACATAAGCTTGATGTGGCGCCTGAGGCGATCACGCGCAAGTCAAGCGCGATTGAACAGCGAATGGAAAGGGTGTATCGCGCGCCGCTCGTAGCCCCCTTCGGGACGCGAAAGGGAGCCAATTGGGCGTTCCCGGAGAGATCGGATGCCTGATCCGGCCGGTGCCGCCCATGGGGCGTCCGAAGAGTCGCATCACTCCCCGCACAAGGAGAGTTTCGCAGCATTAGCCATCGGCGCTGTCGGGGTGGTGTTTGGCGATATTGGCACCAGCCCGCTCTATGCCATGCGCGAGGCCCTGGCGCACTCAAGTCCAACCGTTAGCCCCCAGCACGCCGTGTTTGGCGTTGTCTCGCTCATAACCTGGGCGCTGATCCTGATCGTCACCGTCAAGTATGTGGCGTTTCTAATGCGCGCCGACAACAAGGGTGAGGGTGGAACTCTGGCCCTGATGGCGTTGGCCCAGCGCTCTTTGGGACGCCGCTCGACGGCAGTATTCTTTCTGGGCGTGATCGGCGCGGCCCTATTCTATGGCGATGGTATCATTACGCCGGCCGTCTCCGTGCTGGGTGCCGTTGAGGGCATCCGTGACGCGCCGGGGGTAGGCAAGGGCATGGCTGACTACGTCGTGCCGATTTCTGCAGCCATCCTGATCGGATTGTTCCTCGTCCAGGCGCGCGGCACGGCCAGTGTGGCCAAGGCTTTTGGCCCAATAACCCTGGTCTGGTTTCTGGTCCTAGCCGGCCTTGGAATCTACCATATCGCTGACCACCCAGCGATCATCGGGGGCCTCCTGCCCCACCATGGGATTATCTTCCTCATGGACAACGGCATGCTGGGTTTCGTGATCCTAGGCAGCGTTTTCCTCGCTGTCACCGGTGCTGAAGCGTTATATGCTGATATGGGTCACTTCGGGAAAGACCCGATCCGCGCGGCTTGGTTGATCCTAGTTCTTCCTGCGCTGCTCTTAAATTATCTTGGTCAAGGCGCATTGGTGCTGGCCGATCCAAGCGCTCGGGCCGATCCCTTTTTCCAAATGGTCCCGACACTGATCTATTGGCCGGTTCTCATACTGGCTATGGCCGCGACGGTCATTGCGAGCCAGGCCGTGATAACCGGCGCCTTCTCCATGACGCAGCAAGCCGTACAGTTGGGACTCTTTCCCCGCATCGACATCAGACGGACGTCGGAGACGCAGGCAGGCCAGATCTATGTGCCGCAGGTCAACACCTTCCTATTGGTTGGGGTCCTGATTTTGCTCTTCACCTTCCGCAGTTCGCACAATCTCACCGCAGCCTACGGCATCGCCGTGACCGGCTCGATGTTCGTCGACACCCTCTTGTTCTTCGTGATTATCAAATCGATGTGGAAGCGGCCCGTCTGGCAGGCAGCCTTGGCAGCGGGCGTTTTCGGCGTGATCGACCTAGTCTTTATTTCCTCGAACCTGCTGAAAATCCCACAGGGTGCTTGGCTACCCTTGGTCTTGGGCGGTGCCTTAGTCGTGATCATGTGGACTTGGACAAAGGGCGCCCAGATCCTCACCGACAAGACCCGGCGGGACTCGGTACCCCTGTCGGATCTGTCGGATATCCTGAAAGCTCGCCCGCCGCATCGCGCGTCGGGTACGGCCATATTCCTCACCTCTGACCTCGACGTCGCACCGGTCGCGCTGATGCACAATCTCAAGCACAACAAGGTGCTGCACGAGAAGAACATCATCTTGACCGTGATCACGGCCGAGACCCCTCGGGTCAAAGACAGCGAGCGGATCAGCATCATTCCCGTGAATGATGATTTCAAGAAACTGACCATCAGTTACGGATTCATGGAAAGCCCCAACTTGCCCAAGGCCCTGGGTCAGAGCCGCAAGTTGGGTCTCAAGTTCGACATTATGGCCACAAGCTTCTTCCTGGGGAGACGATCTGTCGTCGCCTCCGCCCAGAGCGGCATGCCGCTTTGGCAGGACAAGCTGTTCATCTTCCTGATGCGCAATGCCGCCAATCCCACCGACTTCTTCAAGATCCCACCCGGTCGTGTGGTGGAATTGGGAACACAAGTCACTGTCTGATCGTGATTGATCACGCTGGCTTTGGCCCTTAAGGCCCGCAACAACCTTTTGCTTGGAATTCCGTGATGGCCGCCTCTGCAATCAAGAAAGTTGTTCTCGCCTATTCCGGCGGGCTCGACACCTCAATCATCCTGAAGTGGCTGCAGACCGAGTATGGCGCGGAGGTGATCACCTTCACCGCCGACCTCGGACAGGGAGAAGAGATCGAGCCGGCCCGCGCCAAAGCCCTGGCCGCTGGAGTTAAGCCGGAGAACATCTTCATTGAGGACGTGCGCGAGGAATTTGTTCGCGACTTCGTGTTCCCGATGTTCCGCGCCAATACGGTTTATGAGGGTCAGTATCTGCTGGGTACCTCCATTGCCCGGCCCTTGATCGCCAAGCGCCAGATCGAGATTGCCCGAATGTTGGGGGCCGATGCGGTCAGCCATGGCTCCACCGGCAAGGGCAATGATCAGGTGCGCTATGAAGTTGCCTATTACGCCCTTGAGCCCGACATCCAGGTCATCGCCCCCTGGCGCGAATGGGACTTCAAGAGTCGCGAAGCCCTGCTCGAATTTGCCGAGCAACATCAGATTCAGATTACCAAAGACAAGCGCGGCGAGGCACCGTTCAGCGTTGATGCCAACCTGTTGCATTCGTCCTCAGAAGGTAAGGTGCTGGAGGACCCGGCCGTCGAGGCCCCCGAATTCGTCCACATGCGCACCATTTCCCCGGAAGACGCGCCGGACAAGGCCACAGTCTTTATGATGGACTTCGAGAAGGGCGATCCGGTCGCCATTGACGGCGTGGCCATGTCGCCCGCGACCCTGCTGACCAAACTCAATGAATTGGGCCACGATAACGGTGTCGGCCGCCTAGACCTCGTGGAAAACCGCTATGTCGGTATGAAGTCACGCGGCGTTTATGAGACCCCTGGCGGCACGATCCTGCTGGCTGCTCACCGGGGTATTGAGAGCATCACCCTCGACCGCGGATCCATGCACCTGAAAGACGAGCTGATGCCGCGCTATGCCGAGCTGATTTATAACGGCTTCTGGTTCACGCCAGAGCGCGAGATGCTGCAGGTCGCCATCGACCACAGTCAGGCCATGGTTTCAGGCCAAGTGCGGGTGAAGCTCTATAAGGGTAACGTCTCGATCATCGGCCGCACAAGCCCCTACTCCCTCTATGACCAGGAGCTGGTCACCTTTGAGGAGGGCAAGGTTGCTTATGACCAGCGCGACGCCACGGGCTTCATCAAGCTCAACGCCCTGCGCCTACGGGTCATGGCCAAGCGCGACCAGCGCATTAAGGGTTAGTCGGGAGTTTCCGTTTCCCCGCGTCCGTGCCACCTTGACCGCAGAACGGTCAGCGCAAGGTCTGACTGCAAAACGGGGGGAAGCCCATGCAAACTCACTATGAAGTGGCGTTAGTCACGATTCTGGCGCTGCTAGTTTATGTCTGGATGGGGATCCGCGTCGGCGGCGCGCGCGGCAAAAGCGGTATTTCTGCGCCGGCCATGACCGGTGATCCGATGCTGGAACGCTATCTGCGCGTTCAAGGCAATACCCTGGAGTGGCTACCTATTTTCCTGGCCGGATTGTGGCTGTTTGCACTCTATTGGAATGACCGGATCGCAGCGATTGTCGGTTTGGTCTGGATTGTCGGCCGCATTCTCTACGCCCTGGGCTATTCCGCCGATGCGTCCAAGCGCAGCACAGGCTTCATGATACAGATGGCCGCGTCGGCGGTACTGTTACTGGGCGCTGGTGGTCGGATTATCTGGCTCATGATCCAGGGCGGCACAGTCTAAAATACGAGCGACCAGCCCTGCCAGATCGCTAAACCTGTCACGAGGATCCCGACCAACCAAGTCAGGCCGCGTAACGGGAGTTTCTTGGTCGCCCACCCAGCCACGGGTGCGGCGACCACGCCACCGGCGATCAAGCCGATTACCGACGAAAGGTGATCGGTAAGGCCCGTGGTTTCCCAGTGGCCGGTGACCATGGCTGTGATGAACGCCGCCGAAACCGCCACGGCCATAAAGAATTCTGCGGCATTGGTCGTGCCAATCGCTTGACGGGGGTCGGCACCGCCCCCCATCAGGGTTGAGGTCACGATCGGACCCCATCCGCCGCCGCCAATGGCGTCAAAGAAGCCGCCGGTCAGGCCAAGCGGGAACGGCAATTGCCAAGAGAACAGCTTGGGCCGCGTCTCCCGCCAAGCGCGGTAGAGGATCGTCAGGCCCATCAATCCCAGCCACGCAACCACGTAGGGCTTGATCACGTCGCCCTTGATCGAGGTCAGCACATAGGTCCCGGCCACCCCACCGATCACACCGCCAGCCGACAACAACGCCAACAGGCGCCAGCCGACGTTACGATGATAGAGGTGGCTGATTGCCGAGGCCGCTCCGGTAAACACCTTGGCGGCATGCACGCTGGCCGACGTATTGGCCGGAGTGACCCCCAGTGCCAACAAAACAGTGGAACAGATCACGCCATAGGCCATGCCCAGAGCCCCGTCGACGAGCTGGGCGGCAAAGCCAACGGCGGCGAACAGCCAGAATTGTGGGTCCATGAATAGGTTCCTTAACGGTGAAGGTGTCGCCTAACTAGCCATTGACGGCAACGCCGATTACCTCTGATCCACCCTAGCTTTTCTCTTTCCTCGAGTTTCTCATGCCACCTCTGCCCGTGGACCCTACGCGTTATGCGGCGTTTCTAAGCGTCATGGGCGTGATGGCTGTGGCACCCGGTCCTGCCAATGTGTTCGCAATCGCCAACGGAGCACAAAAGGGTCGGACGGCTGTCCTGGCGGGCGTTGTCGGCATGAATGCCGCTACTTTGGTTTGGTTCGCCGCCGCCGCCTTAGGTCTAGGCGCTTTGATCTTGGCGTTTCCAAGGACGTTTCGCCTCATTGCCTATGCGGGGGCGGCCTACGTGGCATGGTTGGGTGCCAAATCTATTTGGGATGCGTTTCAAGAGCCCCGACAACATGCAGGCTCGGGCATCAAGCTGGGCAAATCGAGCCTGAGTGACGGTTTTGTGGTGCAGATCTCGAACCCCAAAGCCCTTCTCTTTTTCACGGCTGTGCTCCCGCCCTTCCTCGACCCCGCCCGACCTCTGCCCGCTCAGTTGGTCGCCTTTGCCGCCGCGACGATCACCTTCGATGTTTTGGCCATGAGCGCCTATGGGTTTGGCGGTGCGGCCCTGGCCACCAGGATGAACGAACCGCAGTTCCGCCGTGGGTTCCAGATTGCCGTTGGCCTCTTATTGTTGGGCGCTGCAACCCTCATGGCCCTAAGGCACTGAGCCACCCTATATTCGCCCAGATGTTGTGGGTTAGTGTGGTGATCGCTGTTGACCCCCTTCACAGCCCTGGAAAACGCCCATGAACCGCAAGCCCTTAATTGCCGTGCTGGCCTTAGCCCTAGCAGGTTCGCTCAGCGCCTGTGTCACCGCCACGCCCTATCAAGCCGGCGCTGCACGGCCAGCGACTACAGGCGGCTATTCCGAGATCAAGCTTGAGCCAAACCGGTTCCGCGTCACCTTTTCTGGAAACAGCATCACGTCCCGCGAGACGGTGGAGACCTATCTGCTGTTTCGTGCGGCAGAGATCACCCTAGCCCAAGGGTTTGACACCTTCACCATCGCTGAACGGCACACAGACCGCAGCGC
>JANLPX010000150.1:0-4567 GCA_031367485.1 Alphaproteobacteria bacterium
ATGGCGATCCCGAACAGGCCCGCCAGACCATAGGTGACAATAATGCCAACGATGATCACCAGAGCGGGAGCCGCGGTGGACTCTAGCGACATAGCCAAGCCTTGGATCACGTTGGTGCCATGGCCAGAGACCGAAGAGCGCGCAATCGACTTCACGGGGCGGAAGCCCGTTCCGGTATAGTACTCCGTGATCACGACGATCAAAGCCGTGACGACGAGGCCGGCGATACCGCAGTAGAACAGCTCTTGTGCGCCGAACGTTTTGGCTCCCACGGTCATCGGGGCAACCACCAACTTGTTGATGATCCACCAAAGCGCGCCGACCGACAAAACGCCGGTGACGATCAAGCCCTGATAGAGCGCGCCCATAATGTTCTGCGACTTGCCCAGACGCACGGCAAAGGTGCCGATGATCGAGGTAATGATGCACACCCCGCAGATAGCCAACGGCAGCAGCATCATCGCGCTGACGGCCTCGGTACCGCGGAAGAAGATCGCCGCCAGAACCATCGTGGCGACCGTGGTCACCGCATAGGTTTCGAACAGGTCAGCAGCCATACCGGCGCAGTCGCCGACATTGTCGCCGACATTGTCAGCGATTGTCGCAGCGTTGCGAGGGTCATCCTCAGGAATGCCGGCTTCAACCTTGCCCACCATGTCGCCGCCGACATCCGCACCCTTGGTGAAGATACCGCCGCCCAAACGCGCGAAGATCGAGATCAGCGAGGCCCCAAAGCCAAGCGCAACCATCGAGTCAACTACATCGCGGCTGGTGTTTTCAAAGCCAAGTGGCCCGGTCAGAACGGCGTAATAGCCAGCGACGCCGATCAGCGCAAAGCCAGCCACCAGCATCCCGGTGATCGCGCCAGAGCGGAACGCCAACGAAAGACCCTTGGCGAGGCCCTCCGACGCAGCTTGCGCCGTCCGGACGTTTGCGCGGACCGAGACCAACATGCCGACGAAGCCTGCGGCCCCCGACAGGATAGCACCGACAGCAAAACCAACCGCCGCGTAGATGCCAATCAGATAGGCCACGATCACCAGTATGACCGCACCAACGATGGCGATGGCCGTGTATTGACGCTTCAGATAGGCCTGAGCCCCTTCCTGAATGGCGGCGGCGATCTCCTGCATCCGCGCATTTCCGGGCGAGGCCCGCATCAGAGATATAGTCTGTACGATGCCGTAGAGCACCGCCAGAACGCCGGCACCAATCACCAGCTCAAGCTCAAAACTCATATTCAATGCGCCCCTTTAAGACTGCGCGGAACGGGAGACGGCGGCAAAACGCACGCACATCGAGTATTTCCCCCACTCCAAGATTTCCCCAAAACCAGAACGACCACACGGTCGCACCGTCGAAAGACGGCGGAAAGTGCCAAAACTGACGGCTGCTTGCAACGCCTGTCGTGAAATCAATGCGTTCGGGGATCAGGGGCGAACCTCACCAACACTGGACCGTCCACCAATTTTCGGGAGCCCAGCTCGGGTTTTGGGGGTTTGCGCCATCACCTTGACCGCCTGAATATCTCGCGCGCCGGCAATGGCGACGACCTCCCGAAGAAGCACCGCTTCCAGCTTTTTCTCATCGATCGAGGTGTAATCGGTTGCACTATTGAACGGGGTGCGATGGCCCGCGCGGACTAAAGCATCGCGAAAATAGGGCTCTCGTTCTCGAATTTTCGACGTATTGGCCGTGCTCTTCAAGACTACCCTGACAGAGACAAAAACGTAATTGATAAGCCTTCCGTCTGCCACAATAGGCAGTGCGACAGAGGAGAGATCGACATATTGCCCGACGGTCTTCGCCTCGTCTTCGCCCTTCTTCTTTCCCGACGCTGTTGCCGTCGAAGAGATCAGAACTGCTATAAAGAAAATGGACAGGAACCGTTTCATCGCGCGATCATGCCCAAAGAGTGTTGCGAGTTACTTTCTAGAATCTACGTGTGAAGCCAGCCTCTAGAACCGACAGAAACACTCATGCCATCGATCTGGATTTCAAATCCTGCGGCCGTTACCTCACCAATCACCGTCATATCCGGATGCTTGGAGGCGTTGACCGAAGTTGTGCAAACGATCTCATAGTCATCACCGAGGCTTGAAAGCCTTAGTAAGCCAGCCTGCCTATCGGATTGGGCCGCCAGCCATGCCTTACCCATCGACGACAGCGGCAGTCGACTGAGATCTAGGCGCATCCCGACATGACTTGCCCTAGCAATATGTCCGCTGTCGGCAATCAACCCGTCGGATACATCAGCGGCTGCGTTGGCGTGATCCAGCAAAAATGGGATTAAGTCCAGACGCGGCACTGGAAGCTGGTAACGCCGAAGGAGCGCTCCATCCGCATCTGCGATCTTACCGACCGCCGCGAGCCACGCCAGGCCACCATCACCAATCGTGCCAGACACCATCACCAGATCGCCGGGATGCGCGCCTCCTCTACGAATCGTTTTTCCCGAGGCCACCCAGCCCAGCATGGTCGCCGACACCGTCAGCGGGCCTGTCGTCGAGACGGTATCACCACCTAGAAGGCGTAGGTCGAAGGCCTCACCATCCAAGGCTAGGCCTGAGGCGAAGGCTTGGCGCTCCGGCCACCCAAAGTCGGGAGACCATGAAGTTCCGAGAAAATAGCCGTAGGGTTTTGCGCCCTTCGCAGCGAGATCAGAAAGATTTACCCGCAATAGCTTTCGCGCGATCAGCTCCGGCGGATCATTGGCCAGGAAATGGACGCCAGCCACCAATACGTCCTTCGTGACCACAAGATCAAAGCCCGGTCGCGAAGGGATAACAGCCGCATCGTCCAGAAGATCGAGTGCCTCGGGCGCGCCGCGCGTTAACGGCCTGAACAGTCGCGCGATCTGTTCAAACTCGTTGGGACCGGGATCAGGCTCGGACATCCTGCGCCACGCCGTCCAAAGCCCCATTCACAAAGCCCGGCTCTGGTCCCTCGAAGAACGACTTCGCCAATTCAACATACTCGTCGATGACCACCTCGACCGGCACATCCTGGCGGTGCGACAGCTCATAAGCCCCTGACCTTAGGATCGCACGCACGGTGGCATCCAGCCGGTCCAGTTTCCAGCCAACCGCCAGACGCTTGATCACGGCGGCATCAATTTCCCTCTGAACACCAACAACACCGCGAACGAGGTCGGCGAAAAACAGCTCATCAGCCGCCGCCAAAGTGTCGCTCTCCTCGCCCTCGATCTTGCGATCAAAGCGGTGATCGGCGAACTCCCGGATCACGGCTTCAACACCCGCCCCAGAAACCTCCATCTGATAAAGCGCCTGAACAGCCGCTAGCCGTGCGACCGACCTCGCCTGCTTGGGAACCGAGCTCATCGCGCTTGGCCGAGCAAACGTCGCTTCAGTCCCACCATCTCAAGCGCTGCGCGAGCTGCACCGCCGCCCTTATCGCCTTGGCTGGCCCGCGCCCGCGCCCAGGCCTGCTCTTCGTCTTCTACTGTGAGGATCCCATTTCCGATCGCAATACGCTTGCCGATCGCCAGGTCCATGATGCCGCGCGCGCTCTCGTTCGATACGATCTCAAAGTGATAGGTCTCGCCGCGGATGACCGTTCCCAGGGCGACATAAGCGTCATATCGAACCCCGGCAGGTCGATGACCTCCCTCTTCCGCAAAAGCGATAGCAGCCGGAATTTCCAGCGCGCCTGGAACGCTGATCACGTCATACTCAGCATCGTGGGCCGTAATGACATCAAGCGCGCCTTTCAGCAGCTCATCAGCCAAGTCATTGTAAAATCGCGCCTCGATAACCAGCACGCGAATCTTGTCTTCAAGCATCAGTCAGTTCCTGTTCACGACCAGTACTAGGCCGTTTCGCGCCAACGAGCGAGATAGCGTGCGAGCATATCAATCTCTAGGTTAACCCGACTGCCGACGTTAAGCGTTCCTAGGGTCGTTACATCCCAAGTATGTGGGATCAGGTTCACGCCGAACACATCGTCATCAACCTCGTTCACGGTCAACGACACCCCTTCAATCGTAATCGAACCCTTCGGCGCAATAAAGCGATGCAGCGGTTTAGGAGCCCGAACTTGAACCCTGTGTGACCCACCCTCACTGGTGATCGAAATCACTTCGCCGATGCCGTCTACATGGCCCGAGACGATGTGGCCGCCCAATTCGTCACCAACTCTCGCAGCCCGCTCCAGATTGACCGGACGCCCCTCTTTCCAGTCCCCAAGCGTTGTTAGAGACAGGGTTTCTCCAGATACCTCGACAGCAAACCACCCATCAGACTTCTCAACTACGGTCAGGCAACAACCCGCGTGGCTGATCGAGGCTCCAATATCGATGGTGGAGAGATCGAACTTGGTCTCGATCTCAAACCGCAGATCGCGGTTGGTTTCGCGAACCGCCCTAACGCGGCCAACATCAGTCACTATACCGGTAAACATCTAGATCCTCTCGTAACGCTCCCACAGGTCATCGCCGACTTGGCGGACGTCAAGCCGTCTAAACCTTGGCGCTTCAGAAAGTTTGCCAAGGCCAAGTGCGCCAAGCGCAGGCCGTCCCTCCGCACCCAGGACTATGGGCGCACGGAAC
>JANLPX010000172.1:0-3031 GCA_031367485.1 Alphaproteobacteria bacterium
CTATCGCTGTGCCGTATCTATTGAGGGAATTTCCGACCTTCCAGAGTTTAGGGCGTGGGCGATCAAGCAATCCGCAGGCGACAGTCTACGCCAGCGCCGTATTGTCTCTCGAATGGGGCCGGTCTCGGATCAAGACCTATCAAGTATTTCACCAGCGCGACTTGCATCCTCGGCAGACGCACCTGTCCTACTGATCCACTATAAGGATGCCACGTACATCCCAGCTGATCAGGACGCGATCATGCAGCGGGCACTGATCAACGCAGGAAAAGTCGTTGAGGTCTTGGAACTCCCTGCTCAGAAGGATGGAGAGTCCGATAGCTCCGTCGAGCTCGCCATGCTGGCCGGGGCGGTGGCCTTTGTTGAGAAGCACAATCCGGCGAACTGAAGGGGTCTTCGGCCGTAGCGGTGCTGGCGTCAAACCGCCAAAGCGCTGGCTTCGCGGATCACAGACAAGGCCGTTGCGCGCATGTGGGCTTCGCGGTTGGATTCCAAGCCCCACGCCCCCATGAAGCGGTGAGCTGCGGCTGCGACATAGATCTGCCACAGGGCCAAGCGACCCCGTTCAAAGGGACGCAAGGCGTTGTATGCGCGCAGAAAGCTCTCGGCACCTTCGGCCCCGGCGACGTACCTCAACTCCAGCGCCGTGCAGGCCACGTCAGACAGAGGGTCGCCACAGGCGCAATCTTCCCAATCTAGGATTCCAACGAGGTGTTGGTCCTTCCAAAGGAGGTTGCCTGGCCAAAAGTCGCCGTGCAGCAGTGCGGCGGAGCCGCCATAGCCCATATTGTCCATCTTCGAGAGCCTTTGGCGTAGGCCATCGAATTCCCCGTCCGGAGGTAGGTAGTCAAGGATCTCTGGGATCGGATCAGTGCGCTTTGGCAGCGTCGGCAGACTCGCGATCGGCAGGACATGAATGTGCGCCAGCGCTTCGGCCATAGTAACTAATCGGCTGTCTTCAGAGCTGGTCGGGGGAGCGGTTTCGCCGTCGATATGATCCAGGATGAGAAATGGATGCGGGATATGCGCAAGGCTTTCATCCAAGGCCAATGGGCGTGGGGCGCAAATTCCAAGGCCGGTCACCGCGGCCAAGACATCGAATTCAAGGGCTGCCGGGTGGCCATTGTGCGTAGGGCCATGAACGCGGAGGACGACGCTTCTCGGCGTTCCGTCACCCGTCGCGATTTCGAGCCGATAGACATCTGCAGACACGCCTCCGGAAAGGGGGAAAACCTGAAGGAAGCTTGCGCCCGGAATGTGGGTTGCGACCACGGTTCTCAGGGTGGCTTCAGGCAATAGGGCTTTAGCTCTGCGGGGGTTCAGCGGGGTGTTCGACACAGGTAGTTCCGGTTCGGTTGTGCTGAACTGGTAGCAGATCACGTCTGGGTCAGGGAACTCCAGGGTTTGGGGTTCGCAAGGCCGCCCATCCAACTCCGTCACCCTAGGCCTTGTGCCTAGGGCCCCTCTATCGGCTATTGCTGATAGGCAGGGTGAGACGGGGCGGTGGAGCGCATATGGCATCGCAGCGGCAGCTGAGAGAGGGGTCCTCGGGACAAGCCCGAGGATGACGGGCGGAGTGGGCTGGAATTGCCCCCTTAATCCACCGGGCTCCAGCGTTTTTCGGGGGTGCCTTGACGTTTGGGGCCTTTGAATTGGCTTTGGTCGATGGGGGTGGTGGGGGCTCCGCCGGCTTGGGGGCGACCGCCTTGAGGGGCACCACGTCCGCCGCCGCCGGCAGCCTGGGCTGGGCGATTGCGTTGCTTGCGCAGGCCGCCGGGCAGGTCTGAACGGCCCTCGGGTTTGCGTTGGCTGTTGTCACCGCCGCCGCCAGGTCGACGCTGGTTGCGTCCACCGCCAGCGCTGCGGGTTCCACCGCCGCCACTGCGTTCGCCACGTTCGGCGCGGTCGGTGCTTTCAGCGGGCAGGGCTTGGGTCATGACCATGAGCCCGCGATCGCCGCGACGGTCTTCGGACGGGATGGTCTGGCGGGTGACTTTTTGGATGTCACGCAACAGGTTGCGCTCTTCCTCGCCGCAGAAGGCCACGGCTGAGCCGCCGGCCCCGGCGCGGGCGGTGCGCCCGATGCGGTGGACGTAGCTTTCCGGCACGTTGGGCAACTCGTACTGCACGACGTGGCTGACGGCATCCACGTCGATGCCGCGAGCGGCGATGTCGGTGGCCACCAGGGCGCGGACTTCACCGGCCTTAAAGGAAGCCAGCGCGCGTTCCCGTTGACCCTGGCTCTTGTCGCCGTGGATGGAGGCGGCTTCGACACCGGCCTGTTCCAGGGATTTGGCCACGCGGTCAGCACCGCGCTTGGTGCGGGTAAAGACGATGACGCGCTTGAAGTTTTTCTCAGCAAACAGCTCGGCCAGCAGGGCGCGCTTGCGGGCGCTCTCCACGAAGATCACCTTTTGAGTGACCTTTTCGACGGTGGTGGCTTGCGGCGCGACGGCCACCTTGATCGGGTTGGGGTTAAGCAGCTCGCCAGCCAGCTTGCCGATTTCGGTGGGCATGGTGGCGGAGAAGAACAGGTTCTGGCGATCCTTGGGCAGGTGTTTGACGATTTTACGGATCGGCAAGATGAAGCCCATGTCGAGCATCATATCGGCCTCGTCGAGGACGAAGATCTCCACATTGCCGAGCGAGAACGACTTCTGGTCTAGATGGTCGAGCAGGCGGCCTGGTGTGGCCACCAGCACGTCGACGCCCGGTGCCATGGCGCGCATCTGGCCGGCATATTTCACGCCGCCGAACACGATAGCGACCGAAACACCCATGTGCTTGCCATAGGTCTTGAAGCTCTCGGCGATCTGGGTGGCCAGTTCGCGGGTCGGTGACAGGACCAGCACCCGGCAACCGCGGCGGGGTGCAGGTTTGCGGTCATTGGCTAGGCGCTGAAGGATGGGCAGCGCAAAGGCCGCGGTCTTGCCGGTGCCGGTCTGGGCAATGCCCAGCACGTCTTTGCCAGACAGCACGCCGGGAATGGCCTGAGCTTGGATGGGGGTAGGGGTGGTATAGCCTTCGTCGG
>JANLPX010000189.1:0-11948 GCA_031367485.1 Alphaproteobacteria bacterium
CCGCCACCGCCCGTCGCCGAACGCATCGCAACTACGGAGATGGCGAAGACCACGGGGGCCAGCATCGCCACCCGCAATAGCTTTACGTAGGTGGCCACATCGCCGGTGGCTGGCGAGATCGAATAGCCCGCACCAACCACCTGGGCCACGTCGTGGATTGTGCCACCCAAGAACACGCCGGACTGGGCATTGGTCAGGCCTAGGCGAACGGCAATCAGCGGATAGATGATCATGGCGACTGTCGACATGGCTGTTACGGTGACCACGGTGAGGATCGTGTCGCGCTCACTATCTTTAGTTTTGGGCAGCACCGAAGCGATCGCGAGGGCCGCCGACGCACCACATATTGCAACCGCGCCGCCGGACAGGACGCCGAAGGCTTTAGAGCGGCCCAGGTATGGGGCGACAAACAATCCCAGCGTGATGGTCGAAATTACGCCGACTACCACGATCAGAATAGGTTCTGGCCCCAGGCTCATGATTTGTTCGGCTGTCACGCGCACGCCCAACAAGGCGACGCCAGTGCGCAGGATCGCTTTAGACGAAAACTCGATACCCGCAACGCAGCGGCCTTCCTCATGCAGAAAGTGAAAGGCCATACCGATCAGGAGGCCATAGAGCATGACTGGGGCTTTGTAGTGCTGGGACAGCCAAGTCGCTGCTAGCGCTATGGTCAGGGCCACCAGAACGCCCGGATATACGACCTTTGCGGTCTCGATCAGCGTGCGCTTGCGCGGCGGAGCCTGGGCGACATCTGGCACGCCCTCCATGCCATCGAAGGACCGGAACATAGCCTGGGCCTGGGCTGTGTCAGTATCTAGATCGCTGGCCATGGCTGGTGTCGTTTGCCCCTGATTCGATCCCCAGTCTTTTATCTACCAGAGTCCAACACGGGGCCGACAACAAACCCGTCAGGGCGTTACGCCTCGCATTTGTGCATAAACGTCGAGCGCGCGTTGGCGCGCCGCGACATGGTCAACAATCGGCTGCGGATATGTGATGCCGAGTTGAACGCCAGACCCGGCAAGGATCGCAGAAGGCGCTGTCCAGGGTGCATGGATGAATTTGGACGACAAGCGTGCGAGTTCCGGCACCCACGACCTAACATAGGACCCGTCCAGATCAAATTTCTCGCCCTGGATCATGGGGTTGAAGATACGGAAATAAGGGGAGGCATCAGCGCCTGATCCGGCCACCCATTGCCAGTTGCCAGCGTTGGCGGCGTGATCAGCGTCAACCAGCGTGTCCCAAAACCAAGCCTCGCCTTGCCGCCAGTCCAGCAAGAGGTGCTTGGTCAGGAAGGAGGCGCAGATCATCCGGACCCGATTGTGCATCCAGCCCGTAGCCCAAAGCTGGCGCATACCAGCATCGACAATGGGATAGCCGGTGTGACCTTGGGTCCAGGCGCGAAAGGCTGCGGGATCATCGCGCCATGCAAACTGATCAAATCTTGAATCGAAGTTGTCGCGGGCCAAATCACCGCGCCGCGTAACGATGGACGTACTGAATTCTCGCCATCCTAGCTCAGCTAGAAATTTGTCGACCTGGTTGTCTGGGCAGTTCCCGCGTTCAGCCGCGTCGAAGGCTGCCCGCCAGCACGCTTTGGGACTGATCTCGCCGAAATGGATGTGGGGCGACAGTCGCGAGGTACCCTCGACGGAAGGTTTATCCCGGTCTTGCGCGTAGGTAGCTAATCCTTGATCGATGAAGTTGGCGAGATTTTCGGCCGCGCCTGCTTCGCCGGGTCTCCAATCGCTAAATCCCTGCGACCAGTCTGGTGTCGTAGGGTGCAGCCGCCATTCAGGGAGCCGTGCACTTTCGGGCCAGGTCGAGGGTATAGCGAGGATGGGAGGGGGGGCGCGTGGGTGGTCGGGCTGAACTAGAGCTCGGGCTGCGCGCCAAAAGGGCGTGAACACGCTGAAGGCACCGTCGCTCTTGGTGCGGACGTCGTCTGGATTGATCAGATGACCGCCATTGAAGCGTCGCACTTCGACACCATGGGTACCAAGTTGCGCAGCAAGGGTCCGATCTCGGTCTTCAAAGCCTGGGTCGAAGACGGCGCTAAAGACTACGAGGGCGACATCGTGGTCCCGAACAAGATTGTGAACGATCTCGGACGCAACTCCGCGTGACAGGATCAGCCGCGAGCCACGTTCCTCCAGATCGGCGGCGAGGGCGGCCAACGACTTATCCAGCCACCAAAGCGACGCTGCACCTGCCGGACGCAGGCCAGGCGTTTCGTCCAAGACATAGAGCGGGATTATGGGCCCGCCAGATTGAAGGGCGGCCTCGAGTGCGGGATTATCACGAAGCCGAAGGTCACGGCGAAACCAGAGAAGCGTAGGGCGCATTACCCCCAAGTTTCGCGCAATCCTCCGCGTCGCGCAACAGCCGGAGTAGGTATGGACGGCGGCGACCATTTCGGCTCGGGCAGGGCCTTTGCGAAGGTCCAGCCTTGGCCCAGATCCGCGCCGAGATCCAGGCAGGCTTTGGCGCAGTCTTCGGTCTCAATCATTTCGGCGATGGTGGTCATCTTCAGGTCGGCACAAAGGCGGACAATATGTTTGACCAGCAAAGCGTCACGTGATCCGGCCTTCAGGTTTTGGATGTAGCGCCCGTCAATCTTGACGATGTCGATCTCAAGTTTGCGTAGATAGTCCAGTGACGCGAAGCCCGCCCCGAAATCGTCGAGGCAAACGATGTGTCCCAGCTTGCGGAGCTTGCTGATCACCTGGTTGGCGCGGTCCAGGTTGTCAATCTGGCGAGTCTCAGTGATTTCTAGCATCAGGCGCGGGCGTAATGCTGGACTGACCAGAGCGATGATGTCTTCGACAAATTGATCGCGCATCAAGGAGTGCGCGCTGATGTTTGCCGCTATCCGCACGGTCGGGCCAGCCGCCTCTATGGCCTTTGCGACACCGGTCACCACGGCTAAGTCGAACTCAGTGATCATCTCCAGTTCTTCGGCCAGCCGGATGGTCTCTGCTGGGCTGGAGTCCGCGTCAAACCGTGCCAGGGCTTCGAAGTGATGCAGGCTGCGGTCAGTTAGACTGACCACCGGTTGGAAGGCTAGGTTGAAGTTCCCGGAGGCGACTATCGTCTTGAAGCGTGTGGTGTCGCGCATCGTGCGCTCTACCGTGGCCATGAACCCGTCTGCAGCGGCCTCTGGTCCCTCTTCGATGAAGCGGTCCAAGGCATAGCGCATCGCCCGCATATTCTGGTCGGGTGATGCGTCGGAAAACGGAAGTTCTGTGATGTTGCTCTTTACGACACCGCCGGTCGAGGTGGCGAGCTTGTCGCTTAGTCTGTCGGAGGATGCCGTAGCGGTCCGGACCAGCGCATAACGGTCTTGGGAAATTTCAGCACCGCCAAGTCCGGCATAGGATTCGGCGCGCAAGGTTGCAGCCACACGTCGGCGGGTCGCATCAGCCTCAGTTGGGCTAAGGGTCGCCAATTCAGCGTCGAGGCCCGGCATGTCCACCAAATCCATACGTAGCTGAAGTCCGGCCCGTTCTGCATCCTCTAGAAGTTTACTCGCGGCAACGGTGAAGGCCTCGCTGGCCATCAGGCCCGATGAGCCAGCGCCAGCCACTTCAATTCCAGCCGGCGCACCAAGGCTGAGGGCGCAGGAAATCTTCGCATTGAGTTGGGGTAGTCGAAATATCGACAGGCTGGCGTAGCGGGTGAGCAGGCTTGTTCCGCGACTTGCCAAGGCTACCCTGAGGGGGCCCTGACGTTCGCCTGGTTTCAGCCCGCTCAGCAGAACCGATAAAAGATCGCGATCATCTGGGCCAACCAGTTCGCTCCAATTTTTGGTCATCAGCGCTGCGTCAGCATGGCCGGTTAGACGCTCGGCCGCCCCGAGGGCAAAAGTAATTTGACCCGCTGCATCGATCTCGAAAACTAAGTCCGCCCCGGCAAACACTAACCCCAACAGCCGAAGGGTCTGGTTTGCATCTGACGAACTTGGTGTGGCGGTCATGTCGGTCTCGTAGTCGTGCGATCAATGGTTGTGGTTCACTCTCGCGCATAAATCTAAACATAAGACTGCCAAGCTTGGAGCTAGACGCAGGCTTCTATCGACGGCGCAGATCAGGTCGGTTAGGGAGAGCTTACCAGTGGGGACATGGCGGAACTGGTAGACGCAAGCGACTTAAAATCGCTCGGAGTAATCCGTCCGGGTTCGACTCCCGGTGTCCCTACCACATCACAAGATAAGCCCGATCACAGGAATTTTCTGGTGCCTAGTCGATTAGCTGGTTTAGCTCACCTTGGCGGCCGTCAGCGCGCGGCACGAAGCCACGGGGCAAGGGTTTTGGCGCTCTGAACAGTCGCCCCGCCTGTATCGCAGTAACGACGTCGGCCATGATGACCGGCACGAGCGACCACGGTTCAATGCAATAGCGGGCAAATAGCCGCCGAGGATCATGGGCCAGACGGAATAGCCACTCGACGCCGACCCGCCCCATCCAACGCGGCGCGGCGCGCTGCACACCGGCCTCATAGTCAAATGCGGCACCGACCGAAAATGTCACGCAGGGCGGCAGGTGTTGGGCGTGGTCAAGCAGCCAGGCCTCCTGGCGGGGCATACCCATGCCTACAAAAAGGACGTGGGGCTTAAACTCGTCAATCTGAGCTAAAATGTCGGCGTTGTCGGAAGACCCAGGCGAGGCGTCGAAATAGCCGTGGCGCGTCTTGATGGCGGCGTTGGGATAGGCTTCAAGTAGCTGCGAGCGCGCAGTTTCGCCCACGCCTGGCTCCCCGCCGAGATAGAAGATCCGCCAGCCGTCGCGGTTAGCCAGGCTCCAAAAGTGCTCACGCCAGTCCAAGTAGGTGCAGCGATGGAAAGGCTTGGAATGCAGGCCCAGCAGGCGCGTGTAGAAAATCATCGGCGTTGAATCGACCTCAATGAGATCGGCTTTTTCGCAGAACGCGGCGAAGGCTGGGTTCTTCTGCGCGAGATAGACACCGTGCAGATTGTAGTTGGCGACGCAGTAGGGTTCAGCAGCTTCTATGGCTAAGGCAACCTGATGCATCACTTCTTCGGGGCGAACCAAGTCCATCTCTACGCCCAGGGCCAGTATGCGCTCACGTTTACGCCGATGTTGGCGGAACGGCTTGCGCTGCCGACCTCTGCGTTCCTGCGTCATGGGTTGTGCGGTCTCGAAGGTGCGCCCGCCTAGGCGCGGTAATAGCACCAGATTAGGGCGATCGAGTTAAGACTTCCCAACTTCGCTTTAGAGAAGACCTAGCGCTTTGAAACTAGCGGTCCCATCGCGGCCTACGACCAAGTGATCATGCACCGCGATACGCATAGGCCTTGCTGCCTCAACGATTTCCTTGGTCATGGCGATGTCAGCCCCGGAGGGTGTTGGGTCACCAGCGGGGTGGTTGTGCACGAGGATGATGGCGCTGGCCGCCAGTTCCAAGGCGCGACGCACCACTTCGCGGGGATAGACCGGAGCGTGGTCGACAGTACCGCGGTTCATGACCTCATCGGCTATCAACTGGTTGCGCTTGTCGAGATAGAGGACGCGGAACTGTTCTCGGCTTTCATGGGCCATGGCAACGCGTACATAGGTCAGCAGCTGGCTCCACGAGCTGACCACGGGCCGCTTGGTCACTTGTTCGCGGGTGACGCGTAGGGTCGCCTCCTGCAGCAGTTTCAGGTCTAGAGCCACGGCCTCGCCGACCCCGGCCACACTGCGCAGCTCGCTGATCGAGGCACCGAGCACGCCGCCAACCGAGCCGAAACGCATGAGTAGCGCCTTGGCCAGGGGCTTGACGTCGCCGCGTGGGATGGTGCGGAACAAGTAGACTTCGAGCAACTCGTAGTCGGGCAGGGCGGCTAATCCACCGCCCACAGCCCGGTCACGCAAGCGGTCGCGGTGACCCAGATAGTGGGGCTTGATCGGGGTTGGCGCGGGATTGACGGTCCAAGCGATTGGCCGTTCTTCGACGTGACCGGTCATGGGTTGCTCGGCTTTGCGTTGTGACTCTGTTGTATGTTCTATATATGTTCCGAGATTGCAAGCTGGAGTTTTCGATGGGAGCTAAGATTGCCCTGTTTCGCGCGGTGAATGTCGGCGGACGCAAGATCATCATGACCGAATTGAAGGCGATGTTTGAGGACATCGGGCTGGGGCCGGCTCAAACCCTTCAGGCGGCTGGGAGTGTGGTGTTTCATGGACAAGGCGAGGACGCCGAGCTTGAGACGCGGCTGGAAGCACAGACCCTGGCGCAATTCGGTATGGTCTCGGAGGTGTTTGTGCGTGGCCCAAAGGAATGGGGCCAGATCATCGCCAACAATCCGTTTGCCGATGCGGCGCGCGATCACCCCAGCCGAGTTGCGGTCATCCCGCTGAAGGGATTGCCAACGCCGGGTGGGGCGGAGGGTCTGACGGCGGGTGCCAAGGACGGAGAATTGGTCGGCACCTATGGTCGCTGCGCCTACGCCTATTATCCCATCGGGATGGGGCTGACGAAACTGACGCCCAAGCTTATCGAACGGGCACTTGGCTCGCCCGGAACGGCCCGGAACTGGAACACGGCGATGAAGCTGGCGGAGATGGCGGGGGCTTAGGTGCCAGACCGGCTGTATTAATTATACCCGGATAATATTGACTCCCTATTTTATCCGGATAAAACGCAGCGATGGATAAGACCTTCACCGCCTTCCGTGCCGATCGCCGTCTCGCAGATGGACCCCTGGATAAGGTCCTGGACGGGCTGCCAAAGGACGCCTTGGTGTTCGATGATGAGACCGGCGAGCTCGTCAAGCTCAACACAGCTGCGGAGCGGCAGGCAGCCTTGAGCCCCTGCGGGCCCGCGACGAGGGTGTCGCCGATCACAGTGGGTTTTGCCCTGTTGCCGAGACACTTGGCCTGGCTGGAGGCTCAGCCCGGCGCACCAGCGGCGACCCTGCGCAGGCTGATCGACGCGGCTCGGCGAAGTGGCGAGGGCGCTGATCGTCGGGCAAAGGCTGCGGCTTACAAATTCATGACCATGGTCGGCGGGGACCTGCCGGGCTTTGAAGAGGCGACGCGGGCCCTGTTTGTCGGAGACGTTGAGCGGTTTGACGCAGCCACCCCCGCATGGCCCAAGGATCTAGCTGATTACGCCCGCAGGCTGGCCGCCGACGCCTTCAAGGTTGGGACGCTTAAACCACCATCGGCGGCGGCGATGTCGCCCCCGCGCAGAGCCCGCTCTGATGGGGTGCCGTGACAGACCACGTGATTGACCGAGATGGAGACGGGCTTGGCGCAGCCGCGATAACCCAGGCAGGTTAGTAAGGCGTGGTGTTTCACGGGGCGGGTCATGAGGTCGAGCTTGAGGCCCGGCTGGAGGCGAAGACCCTGGTGCAGATGATGGAGGCAGCCGAGAGGTTCTTCAGTCACAAGGCGTAACTGCAGGGCTCATTGTGCGAATGACAATCGTGACGCTACCCTTGCCTTGAGAAATCGGAAAACCTGATGCCAACGCCCATGCGTGAGTTTACAGCGGCACCCCCTGGCGAGGATGACTACGATCACCAGGTTTTTGACACCCTTCTTCATCGCTATGTCGCTCTTGGCGCTCAGGGCATGAACCGCGTCGACTATGGGGCTTGGAAGTCCAATGCGGCCGATTTGGAAAAGTTGGACGGTTACATCAACGACTTGCAGTCGGTATCGCCCGACGCATTGACCCGCGCCGCGCGCTTCGCGTTTTGGGTCAATCTCTACAACGCGCAGACACTTCGCGTGGTGTTGGCCGCCTACCCGGTCAAGACAATCCTTTTAGTGCGATCAAGCTTCCTGCCGATTGGTCCGTGGTGGCGGAAGACCTTGCGGGTCAGCGGGGTGAAGCTATCGCTGCATGACATTGAGAACCGTATCTTGAGGCCCGGGTTCGCCGATCCGAGGCTACACTATGCGCTGAATTGCGCCTCGACTGGATGTCCGGTCCTAAGGCCCAAGGCTTGGACCGCTCTCAGTCTAGATGCCGAGCTCGATGCCGCCGCGCGCACGATGATCAATCACGCCCGAGGGGTGACCATTAAGAACGGTAAGCTGGTGCTGTCGCGGATTTTCAAGTGGTACCGCAAGGACTTTGGAGCCTCGGATGGGGAGATCCTGACCCACCTGGAAAAGTTTGCTGAACCCGACTTGGCCAAGGAAATTGCCAAGCAAAAAGCGATTGGTGGCTACAGCTACGACTGGTCGTTGAACGGCAAGGGTGACTGAGCCTTGGTCACCCCGCCACGCGCTTGGATCCGGCGCGCGGCGAAGCGGGCCTCCACCGCATCATTTTGGATCGCAGGGCGAGGATCGTCCAGTGCTTCCTACACTTTGGCGCGGAACCAGTTGTCAAAGGTTGCGGAGTTTGGGTCGGTTTGCATCGGTAGAAGGCTCGCCTACCCACTCACCACCGGCGGCTTAAATCGCTCTGCTACGGTAAAAACCTCATAGCCCGTCTCGGTCACCCCAACCGAGTGCTCGCACTGGGCCGATAGCGACTTGTCGCGGGTGACGGCGGTCCAGCCGTCGGCCAGCAATTTCACCTGATATTTGCCCAGGTTCACCATCGGCTCGATGGTGAAGAACATGCCAGGTTTCAGCACCTCGCCGGTGCCGCGTTGGCCGAAGTGGAGGATGTTGGGGGCGTCGTGGAAGATGCGGCCCAGGCCGTGACCGCAGAAGTCGCGCACCACCGAGCAGCGTTGGGCCTCAACATAGTGCTGGATGGCGTAGCCGATGTCGCCGGTGGTGGCACCCGGCTTCACGGCGTCTAGGCCGCGTTGCATCGCCTCATAGGTGACGTCGATCAACCGCTTGGCGCGTGGCGCGACCGGGCCGACGCCATACATGCGGCTATGGTCGCCGTGCCAGCCGTCGACGATGACGGTGACGTCGATATTGGCGATGTCGCCCTCGCGCAGAGCACGCTCAGACGGGATGCCGTGACAGACCACATGATTGACCGAGATGCAGACGGTCTTGGTGTAGCCGCGATAACCCAGGCAGGCGGGTAGGGCGTGGTGGTCGAGAATGAACTCACGTGCCATGCGGTCGAGGTCGTCGGTGATGGCACCGGGTTGCACATGGGGTTCGAGCATATCCAGGCAGTCGGCGGCCAGCTTACCGGCCACACGCATGCCCGCGAAGCCCTCGGGGCCGTGGAGCTTGATGGTGCCCGTGCGGTGTTCGGCTTCCAGCACGTCGGTCATGGACATGGGCGGTTCCTATAGGGCGTCGCGCCACGGGATGGGGCGGGCGAGGGTAATGGCGTGTGGGCTTATTTGGCAATCATAGCACAAAACCTCAACCCCAGCACCGGCGGCGTCTAGCAGTCCGGCGGCATAGGCGTGGTCGAGTTCGGCGCATGCGGCGAAGTGGTCGCAGTCGGTGCGTTGGATGACGAATAGCATGACCGCGCGGTGGCCTTGAGTGACCATGGCGGTGAGTTCATGCAGGTGCTTCAGCGACCGTGCCGCCACGCAGTCAGGAAACTCTGCCAAGCCGGGTGTTCGCATCAGATGGCAGTTCTTGATTTCCAGCCAGCAGGGGGCACGGCCGTCCGCCTGCAGCAGGAAATCCACCCGGCTGTTGGTGCCGTATTTCACCTCGCGGCGGTGGGAGGTGTAGCCGGTGAGTTCGGGGATGGCATCGGCGGCCAAGGCCTCAGCGACCAAGCGGTTGGGGTGCATGGTGTTGATGCCGACCAAGCCACCATCGGCCTCAACCAGCTCAAGGGTATGGGCCAGCTTGCGCTTGGGGTTGTCAGAGGTGGAGATCCAGGCGGGCAGGCCCGGTGTGTTCAAGCCCAGCATGGCACCGGGGTTTGGGCAGTGGGCGGTGATCTCGCGGCCATCATCGGTGATGACGTCAGCGAAGAAGCGTTTGTAGCGCGCGACGAGGCGGGCGGGGATGAGGGGTTGTGGGAAGTCCATGGTCGGGGGTAGGTCCCAGGTGCGACACAGAATGTCGGCGGAGCACTAGACCATGAGCCCTTTAACCCCAAGCCGGGTCGTCACGGCCGCCGTGTTGATCATCGGCGATGAGATCCTGTCGGGACGGACCCAGGACACCAATCTGCGGGATATTGCCAAGTATCTGGGGGTTCATGGGGTCGATCTGTGCGAGGCGCGGACGGTTTCCGATGTGATGGAAGAGATTATCGCGGCGCTGAATGCGCTGCGTGAACGCTATGACTATGTGATCACTACTGGCGGCATTGGGCCGACCCATGACGACATTACCGCCGATGCGGTGGCGCAGGCGTTTGGCGTCGAGCTTTACGAACATCCTGACATTATCGCGATGATGGCCGCGCGTTGGGGTGGTGAGGTCAATGCGGCGCGGCGGCGAATGGCGCGGATACCCGTCGGGGGAGATTTGGTGAAGAACCCTGTGCAGGGGCCGCCCGGCTTTACCATCGGCAATGTGTTCGTGCTGGCCGGGGTGCCAGTGATTATGCGCGGCATGTTGGAGGATGTTGGGCCACGGATGCGAACTGGGGCGGTGGTGTTGTCGCGGACGGTGCGGGTTGAGGGTACGGGCGAGGGGGCGATTGCGGCACCGCTGGAGGCGGTGGCGAAGGCGCACCCGGATATGAGCTTGGGCAGCTATCCGTTCTTTGCCGAAGGGCTCTATGGCTCGAACTTGGTGCTGCGAGGGCGCGATGCTGAGGAACTGGCGGGCACGGTGGTGGAATTGATGGCGGCGCTGGAGGGGGCCGGGATTACCGGCGTGCGTGAGGTCGAGGCGGCTTGAAATCCTGCGCCTAGATGTCTGCGGGGAAGCGAGTCGTCTCTACTGACGACTGTCGAGGGGAGCAAAACCCCTCATCCGACCCCGTTCCACGGGGCCACCTTCTCCCGCAAGGGGAGAAGGAACCGAGCTTGGTCACTCCTGGAATCAGAGTTTGCAGCACAACCGATCCTTCTCCCCCTGCGGGAGAAGGTGGCCTTGCGGAGCAAGGTCGGATGAGGGGTCTCTCAGAACCTCTAGATGAGCGTCTGTGCATTCCGTTCTCCAGCCAGGGAGCTTTTGCGGGAACCGCCTAAAGCCCCGTGCGCAGTCAGCCGAAACCTCGTAGAAGGTCCCAGACTTGAACTGGCGTGGCTTGGCCCGCCCCTGACCTAGAGCGAGCGACGCAGGCGTGGCGGTTTATCCGGTGATTATGTGTGGGGGGGCCGGGGTTCGGCTGTGGCCCGCCTCGCGTCCGGATCGGCCCAAGCAGTTTACGCCGCTGGTCGGGGAACTATCCAGCTTTCAGGAGACCGTGTTGCGGGTCGCGCCGCTGGGGCGATGTGTCGTGGTCGGCGGCGTGGGCCATGAGCGGCTGATTGTTGATCAGCTGGCGCAGATCGGAGTCGAGGCCGAGATATTGCTAGAACCGGCTGGGCGTGAGTCAGCGGCGGCGATGGCGGCGGCGGCGATGCATGTACGGACACGTGATCGCGAGGCGGTATTGGTCGTGGTGGCGGCTGACCATCATGTGCCCGACGGTGAGGCCTTTCGGACGGCCGTGCGGGCGGCGATTGAGCCGGCCAAGCTGGGTCGGATCGTGACGCTGGGCGTTACGCCCACCAGCCCCTCCACCGCCTATGGCTATATTTGCCCGGTAGACGGCCAGGGCGTGCGGTTGATCGAGGCGTTTGTCGAAAAGCCCGATGCCGCCCGGGCGGCGGAGTATGTGGCGCACGGCTATCTGTGGAACAGCGGGAATTTCGTGGTTCCAGCCGAACTGCTGATCCGGGAACTAACCAGCCATGCGCCGGATGTCTTGGCCGCTGCACGGGCGGGATTAGAGCAGGCGCGGGTGGCTGGTGGCGTGGTGTCGCTGGGCGACGGGTTCCTGGCCTCCCCCAAGATATCCATCGACTATGCGGTGATGGAGAAGACCGGGCGGGCGATGGTTTTGCCGGTCGATTTCGCTTGGTCCGACTTGGGGGCTTGGGATGC
>JANLPX010000194.1:0-1715 GCA_031367485.1 Alphaproteobacteria bacterium
AGAAGGGCGGCGTTGGCAAGACCACGACAGCGATCAATCTGGGAACGGCGCTGGCTGCGGTCGGTGAGAAGGTACTTCTGATCGACTCTGATCCGCAGGGTAACGCCTCTACCGGTCTTGGGATCAGTCACGCTCAACGCAAGATCACACTCTATGACGTCCTAATGGGCCAGATCCCAATCCTGGAGGCTGTGGTGCCGACCGCACTTCCGGGCTTGGATATTGTGGTGGCCGATCCTGATTTGTCGGGCGTGGAGCTTGAACTCGGCCATCATCCCCGACGTTCCTTCCGGCTGCGTGACGCCATTGATCCCATCCGAGTGTCTGGCGCCTACAGTTATATCCTGATCGACTGTCCGCCCTCGTTGAACCTGTTGACTGTCAATGCGATGGCCGCGTCAGACGCGGTCTTAGTGCCTTTGCAGTGCGAGTTTTTTGCTTTGGAAGGGCTCACTCAACTGATGCGGACAATCGATCTTGTGCGGGGAAGTCTCAATCCAAACCTGGAAATCCAGGGGATTGTCTTGACCATGTATGATCGTCGAAACAGCCTCTCAGAGCAGGTGGCGAGCGATGTCCGCAATCATTTTAGTCAGGCCGTCTATCAAACGGTCATACCGAGGAATGTGCGGGTTTCCGAGGCTCCGTCCTACGGTAAGCCCGTATTGGTCTATGATCTAAAATGCGCTGGTAGTCAGGCCTACCTCAAACTTGCCCGCGAGGTCGTGGTGCGTGAGCGTGAGCGACGCGCGAAAACCCCAGCTCAGGAACCTATAAATGGCTGAAAAACGCGGTCTTGGACGAGGGCTTTCGGCTCTGCTGGGTGAGGTCGAAGATAGCGCTGCCGTTGGACCTGGTGCACCGGGGCTGCGCGACATCCCGATCGACCTCATCCATCGTAACCAAAACCAGCCCCGGTGGGTGTTTGCCGAAGCTGAACTCGACGAGTTGGCCGCCTCAATCAAAGAGAAGGGTGTCCTGCAGCCGATCTTGGTGCGATCTGCGCCTGGGCTAAGCGGACATTTCGAAATTGTCGCCGGCGAGCGCCGCTGGCGAGCGGCGCAAATGGCCTCTTTGCTGACTCTGCCAGCCTTGGTGCGCGAGCTCGATGACATTCAAGTCTTGGAAATCGGCGTTATTGAGAATGTTCAGCGCGCGGGGCTAAATCCGATAGAAGAGGCGACAGCCTACGAACGACTGATAGAAGTCCATGGGCGGACCCCTGGCCAAGTGGCCGACGCGGTGGGCAAGAGCCGGGCCCATGTTGCCAATTCCGTGCGCCTTCTGGACCTTCCCCCGCCCGCGCGGGACTATCTCATGGCGGGAACCATTTCGGCAGGCCATGCCCGGGCGATCCTTACGGCACCTGATCCCGTCGGTCTGGTGGAAACCATTGTGGCACAGGGCCTGTCGGTTCGCGAGACAGAGCGGCTGGTCCGCCGCGCCCACGATGCCAAGGGTCGTCCAGTCAGCCAAAGGGCCAAATCGGCGAAGTCGCCCGACACTGAGGCTCTAGAAACAGATCTCTCTGAGGTCTTGGGTTTAGGCGTATCGGTGGTCGATCGCGGCGGTGTCGGCGAGGTGCGCATCCGCTATACTTCGCTCGAGCAACTTGACGAAGTCTGTCGCCGCCTCACCCGGGTTTAGGGTGAGCGGGCCATAATGGCAACCTCTCTGACGGCCGCAGCAACGGCGACCGGGTCGTCGGACGGAAT
>JANLPX010000204.1:0-3740 GCA_031367485.1 Alphaproteobacteria bacterium
CAGCGAACCCCCATATCCCGCGCCAGCCCCTGGCCGCGATCGGGGGAGCTTTCAAAGGCGGTGATGGTGGGGGTCATGGTGAGTTACCCTCGTGTTTGGTCCACTTGCCAAGCGGCACCGTGCACTCCGGGCTGGGCACCCGTCAGCCGCGTCGTTTCGGGTTCAACCTGGAAATGGGAGCAATAGGCGGCGATGGGCGGGCGGGCCAGGAATGCAGCGTGGTCCTGGCCGAAGGTCGGAAGCGCGGTGGGCGGAGATGCCCGCTTTCCGGAGGCTTGGGCGGTGGTGAAGGTCTCAATCCTTGCGGCAAGATCTGCGGGGACCTCCATGTCACACGCCCGGTAGATTTCCGCGACAACTTCGGCGGGCGTCTGCACAAGTCTCGGATAGGCGACGGACACCACTTTCGACAACGATCCCTGATCATGGGCGACCATACAGGAAAGGGCTCGGTAAGCGGCCAATGTCGCAACCTCCATCCCCGGACCTCCGGAACGCCAAAACTCTTGGTCAGCGCAAATCGGTCCTAGCGTGCCTTCAAGCAACGCGCAAACTGAGGTGAAGGCACGAAAAGGGTCTCGGTGGGTCAGAGCGAATTTAGCCTCCGGGAACGCAGCCGCAAAATGGCCGATGTTTCGCGAATTCTGCGGACTCTTCAGCACCAGATGGCCACCAGGCGGCAACGGATTGCGCCAGATCAGTAGCTTGATCAGGCGGCGATACTCCACAAAAGACGGTGTGAGGTCATGGGTCGCCAGCCAGCGGTTCCAGGTTGGCGTCATCATCATTGGTGCCCGTCCCATCAGGCCCGTGCAGTCAATGGCGCCCCAGGTGCACTCCTCCGGATCGTCAGCATTGACCCAGTGCATGTGCTCGAGCGGCGTGCCCCGCTGCCGGTCGACCGCAGCCTGGACCTGCGCGATCCGCGGATCGGTGCGGTAGGTCATAGACTTCGGTGGCGGTGCTGGTCGCATCAGTTCCCAGCGCAACAGCGCTCTGGCCAAGGGATGCAGAGCCAGAAGGTTGTGAAGGAAGGTCGTGCCGCTGCGCTCCAGGCCGGTAATGTATAGGATCGGCGGGATTTCGACGTCGTCAATCTCTGGATGACGATGCAGCCAATCCATCACCTCCAGCCGCCGACAGAGGTTGGTCACGGCCAACCGCTTGAACAGATGCGCGGCGGCGCTGGTTTGCAGCGGCCCGCCCAGATCGGCCAACCAAGCGCCCAGGGGGGCTTCGAACCAGGGCGATCCGAAGTCTGACAGACCGGTGATCTCGACCGCCTGAGCTTTCAGGGATTGCACGCTATCAGTCATGGATTTCGCCTCCCCAAAAACCACGGAATACACCTAGCATGTGCCGATGGGATGGTCGCGCGAAAGCGCCAGTCTCCTATGGTCAGTAGCCTGCAGTTGTCTACCTATATCGACTCCATAAAAGCGAGACCACCGGTCCATTTCCTCCATAAGCGAGGCAAGTATCCGCCCTTCCAGTGCCACCATCGCGTCGCGATTTGGCCACAGGTCGCGCGGCAAGCTGGGCCTTGGGGGGATAGCCGGAGCGACACGCCCTATGCCCATCCTCTCGAAGCTCTCCCGCCTAGCCCTTTGTTTGGCCACGGCCACGGCTGCGGCCACCCCTGGTCCAGCGAATGCGGGTTCCCCGCCCATCCGCGACGGTGACCCGACGCCTCAGGCGTGCGCGGCACTGGGATATCATCCATCGAGTTGGGAGGGGCGCAGCGGCAACTACCTAGGCAGGCCTTCACCCATGCGCCGCTCCTTGCCTTCTTCGGCCAAGGCAGCTCAGCCTAGTCCGCCCATGGTCATGCAAGAAATGGCAGTAGCGGATATGCGAACCCGTGGCATGCCCTATCCGCCGCCGCCGCCCATACCACCGAGGCCCGGCGATATCGAAACCGAACGCTATCCGCACACCGTCCTCAACGGCGTCCACCAAACCGCCCAGGACCAGGTTTCGACCCTGTCGGTCGATGTGGACACGGCCAGCTACGCCAATGTGCGGCGGTTTCTCAATGACGGCCAACTGCCGCCGGCCGACGCGGTGCGGGTCGAAGAGCTGATCAACTATTTCGACTATGGCTATGCGCGACCCACTGATAGGAGCGCACCCTTCAAGCCCTTCGTCGCCGTGACCCCATCGCCCTGGTCGGCCAATCGCCAGATCATCCATATCGGGCTGCAGGGCTATGACATCCCCCGTGCCGAGCAGCCTCCGCTCAATCTGGTGTTCTTGATCGATACGTCTGGGTCGATGTCATCGCCGGACAAGTTGCCCCTGGCCCAGAAGGCGATGAACCTGTTGATCGACCAGCTTCGACCTCAGGACCGGGTCGCCATGGTCGCCTATGCCGGGTCGGCCGGTGCCGTGCTCGCCCCAACCGACGGACGCCAGAAACTCAAGATGCGGTGCGCATTGGGCTCCTTGCAATCGGGCGGCTCGACAGCGGGCGGCGAGGGCTTGGCCCTGGCCTATGGCTTGGCCCGGGAGAACTTTGATCGGGGCGCGGTAAATCGCGTGATCCTGCTCACCGACGGGGATTTCAATGTGGGCGTGGCAGATCCGGCCAAGCTTAAGGACTTCATTGTCGAGAAGCGCAAGACCGGCGTCTATCTGTCCGTCTACGGGTTCGGGCGCGGCAACTACAATGACACGATGATGCAGGCCCTGGCCCAGAACGGCAACGGCACGGCAGGCTATATCGACACCCTGTCGGAGGCCCGCAAGGCGTTCCGGGATGATTTCTCAGGCTCCCTCTTCCCCATCGCCAATGACGTGAAGATCCAGGTTGAATTTAACCCCCACACGGTCTCGGAATATCGTCTGATCGGTTACGAAACCCGGCTGCTTAATCGCGAAGACTTCAACAATGATCAGGTGGATGCCGGGGATGTGGGGTCAGGCAGCTCGGTGACAGCCCTCTATGAAATTATGCCGAACGGCAGTCCTGGCTCCGTCGATCCCTTGCGCTATACGAGCGCGCGGCCCGAAAATGCGCCTGGCAATGCCAAGGAACTCGCGTTCCTGAAGGTGCGCTACAAGCTGCCCGGCGAGGGACTGTCGCGCCTCCTTGACCGCAACATTGGCCCAGCTGATCAATTCCAATCTGTTGGCCAAGCTCCTGAAGCGACGCGATGGGCGTTAGCGGTAGCCGCATTTGGCCAGAAATTGCGCCACGATCCTTGGATCTCCGATGGCTTTGATTGGCGGCAGGTCACGGCTTTGGCGCAGAGTGCGCGCGGGTCTGACCCCTTTGGCATCCGAGCAGAGTTTGTTCAGATGGTCCGGGCCGCAGAAGAGGGTAAGTCGGTAAACGAGTGAGCTCAGTCTGGGTTTTGCGGGCAGCATCTGTGCTGGCGAAGGCAAAACCTCGACGTGGCCGCAGGTTTTGGAGTAGAACGCGCGGCCCCCGCCTGAACGCGTGGGCGGAAGTAGGATGGAATGACCCAGCACTGGAACCCGGCCTCCTGGCGCGCCAAGGAAGCCAAGCATATCCCGGCCGACTATCCCGATGCTGGCGCCCTGGCCAGGGTCGAAGCGACTCTGCGCAACATGCCGCCCCTGGTGTTTGCCGGCGAAGCGCGACGCTTGAAGTCGCTGTTGGGCGATGTCGCGGCCGGTAAAGCGTTTCTGCTGCAAGGCGGCGACTGCGCCGAGAGCTTCAAAGAATTCCACGCCGACAACATCCGCGATACCTTCCGGCTGATCCTGCAGATGGC
>JANLPX010000213.1:0-16242 GCA_031367485.1 Alphaproteobacteria bacterium
CCGATTGACGATAGGCAGCCGCACTGCGCGCCCGATCAAGTGCTGATAGCGTGGATCCTTGGCGTTCACCGCCACGGCTGTATCGCCCAGCATGGTTTCCGGCCGGGTGGTCGCCACCACGATCTCGCCTGAACCGTCCTCAAGCGGATAGGCAAAATGCCAGAAGTGGCCGTCCACTTCCTTTTGCTCGACCTCGATGTCGGAGATCGCGCTCTGGAAATGCGGGTCCCAGTGCACCAGCCGCTTATCGCGATAGATCAGCTTTTCCTTGTGCAGCTGGACGAACACCTTGCGCACGGCTTTCGACAAGCCCTCGTCAAGGGTGAACCGCTCACGGGTCCAGTCGCAAGAGGCACCGAGGCGGCGCAGCTGATTGGTGATAGTACCGCCACTCTGCGCCTTCCATTCCCAGACCTTGGCGACGAACTCGTCCCGACCCATATCGCGGCGGCTCTGATTACCGGCCTCCGCCAATTGGCGCTCCACCACCATCTGGGTCGCAATGCCCGCATGATCAGTCCCCGGCAGCCAAAGCACCGCCTTACCCCGCATCCGCTCAAAGCGGGCCAACACGTCCTGCAGCGTATTGTTCAGCGCATGGCCAATGTGCAACGAGCCGGTCACATTCGGCGGCGGAATGACGATTGAGAAGGTCTCGGCAGTCGGATCGGAAATAGGCGCAAAGGCACCTGACCCCTCCCATTGCTGGTAGAGACGCGGTTCGGCGGTTTTGGGGTCGAAGGATTTTTCTAGCATAGCGTTGGTGGCGGTCCCTACCGGAAGGACCGCCTGCGTCAAGTTTGGGGTTTGAAACAAGCGGCCGAAGCGGTGCGATGCACCGCAGATGCATGGCCTAGCCTACTCGCCCGCCGCGCGAAATGCGCTCGACTTCCGAACGCACTGATTCTTGGACGATGGTCGGCAGATGTTCATCAAGCCATTGCTTGAGCATGGGTCGCAGCAACTCGCGAACAACGTCCTCCAAGCTACGGCCATCTTTTGGCATCATCATCGAAGCCGACAGGTGGCCGAACGCGGCAGCGGCAGCGTTTGCAGCCGGATCACTGACTAGACCCTCACGGGCGGATAGCGGTTGGAGTTGCGGAAAGTCAGTTTCGTGTTCCGAAGTCTTGATGGGAGAATCAGCCCCAACTTGCGGTGCCGATGCGGGCGTGTAAACGTCCAAATCCCCAAGAGTTTCAACCTTGTCGGTCAATTCCAGCACGTCATCTTCGGGCTCTGGGTGTGGCTCTGAAACCAACTCAGGGGTCGGTACCAGGGCGACGACTGGAGGCTTGGCGGGTTCCTCCTCTAGAACTGGCACTGGATCTTCGTCCACTACGGAGGCCGAAACCTCTTCCTCCGCACCCTCTTCGGTCGCTGGAGCATCGTCCTCCGAAATGATCCTGCGTATGGAAGCCAGGATCTCTTCCATGGTCGGTTCTTGGGAAGATTGGTCAGACATGTTCAACCGTCGCTGGGGGCAAAGAGAATCCGCGCACTCAATAGCGTGCGCGGATGTGATCCTGCAATTTCCACCGAGCTTCGCAAGCGCGGATTCGTGTTACAGGCGAATCCTGGGCATTTGGTTGCGCCTAGGACGGATTATTTTGGTGTCGGCACCCCGAGGGCCGGAGATGACCGCAGAGGTTTTTCGGTGATCTTAGGCGTTCCAATCCCATCCACGATCGCAATTGGCTCCTCCCACGGCGTCCAACCCCATGTCATCCGCAAGCTGTTATAGTTGGCGCGAGGATCGTAATGCGGCACATTTGGGGTGAGGTGACTGGCTTCCAAACGACCCATTTGTGCAAGTACGCTGGCGGCGGCGGCATATTCATCGTGGCGTGCATTAATTTGCGCGAGCTCAGCTGAGCGCAGCTCTTGTTCCGCATTCAGCACGTCCAATGTTGTCCGCAGACCCACCTGTTGTTCTTGGTGGACGCCCTCTGCTGCAATGCGCGCGGCTCGCACCTGCTGGTCGGTGGCATCGATGTTGCCACGGGCGGCAATCAAGCTGCTCCACGCCTGGGTCAGGCCCTGCTGGACTGACCGGCGCGCAGTCTCCACGCCAATTCGGTCGGCATTATTGCGCTCAACTGCCGAACGAATGCGAGAGCTGATCAAACCACCACTGAAGAGCGGCACCGTGACCACTGCGGCTCCGGTAAGACTGCGGGCGTAGTCCTCGGTATGCAGCGGCGATGCGATACCGCTGAAGCCTACAGAGCCTTGAAGAGAAACAGTCGGCATCCGCTCGGCGCGGGACTGAGCCACGTTCGCCCTGCTACTTTGTTCATTGTACTGCGCAGCGCGGATTTGACCGTTGTCGCTCTCTGCTGCGTCATAGGCCTGGTCGATCGTCGCCGGCATCAAGGCCGCTAAAGACGGTTCAGGGGCTAGATCGCCCGGCGTTTGGCCGACGGTTGCGCGATAGTTGCTACGGCTAATATCCAGTTGGGCCTGTGAAGACTGTAACTGGGCGATTGCAGCCGCTAGGCGGGCTTCCGATTGGGCCACGTCCGTCCGCGTAATTTCGCCAACGTCAAACCGAGCTTTCGATTCTTCCAGTTGCCGCCGCAGAACCTTGACGTTCTCCTGGCGAATACGAAGCCCCTCGATGTCGCGCCGCACATCCACATAGGCCAGAATGACTTGACCTAGGACCTGTGTCTCCACTCGGCGGAGGTTCTCACGGCCAGCCAGAATATCTGCTTCCGCGCCTGAGACAGACGCAGCGACGCGACCGCCGGTATAGATCGGCTGGTTCAGGGACAGCACGGCGCTACCGGCGTTATTTTCTGTGATGCTTCGGCCAGGGCCGGCCCCGGGGGTCCGCAGCTCCTGATAGGTCCCGCGCACTGTTGCGCTCGCCGATGGCCGAAAACCTGTTCTGGCCTGCACCCAGCTTTCATCCAAGGCGCGCTGTAACGCGCGCTGGGATTGCAAGGTCGGATTGGAATCGTAGGCCAGCGCAATGGCGTCAGCCAGAGTCTCAGACCAAGCGGGGCCAGCAATCGAGCTCAAAACAATGCTCGCACTGGATACCGCGGCGAAAAGTGCACCGCGACGACTGTTCAACATTCAAAATCCTCGAGGACGGCGAGAGAGACCGATCCCTATATGACCGCCGTTTTGGCGATAGGCCATAGGGCGCGACCTTAAGCTTTTTTCACTCAACGCGTTTGAGACCATTTCGAACCAGCTCAGAACGCAAAACCAGGCTGTTTTTCGAACCCTGCCAATATAGGCGGTGTGGCATCAAAAAGGGTACGTCGCCCGATCCCATCTGCCGCCTTCACATAGAGGCAAGCCTGTCCGCCCGGGCCAGTTCGCTCGACCACAGCCAGCCGCCCATCTAGAGCCAGCGCTTCAAGCCAAGCGCTGGGCACCTGCGAAACGGCACCCTCAGCGATAATCAGGTCGTAGTTGCCAGGTGTTGGAGCCCTTAGATCGGCCTCATCAAAATTCGTGACGTCTAAGCCCATCTCGCGCAAGACTGCCCCTGCATAGGGTGCAGCGATGGCAAGGGCACGCTCACCTTCAACCGGCCGCACCGCCTGCAACAGCTTAGCCACATCACGCGGCTTGAGCAGCGCCCGGCCTGGCGCATAGTCGACCGCCATGTCCGCATAGGCGAGATACGATTTATCCGACGGCACAAACTGCTCACGCGGCAATGCACGCATGGCGTCTTGGATGCGCAAATCTGTGACATCGGCCGTGCGAACCTGGCTCTCGACCATATTCAGACGGGCGGCGGTGAAATCGGTCATGATTCTTTCAACCGGTGTGACGAGGTTGGCTGGTTATAGGTCTGGCCTTAACGCGAACGCAATCGCAGCGTTCTACAGACATTGCGACAGGCGGTTGGTTCTGATAGCCATCCGCCTCCCCGGTTCGACCGGGCGGCGGCCTGATGGCGGAGTGGTTACGTAGCGGACTGCAAATCCGCGCACCCCGGTTCGATTCCGGGTCAGGCCTCCAACTTCCGATATGCCTATTGCGGCGTATTGCTCGTGCCGAGTGCAAGTTTTGCCTCATCTGACCGCAGAGCATCGGCAGGACAGACGTCACCCAATCGCTTGGCGTCAGTGATCGCACTACCTGCCAGCGGGATCCCCCCGATCTTTGTCGACAGCGCGGCCGTGAGCCGGAAGCCGGTCGGCGAGTAGGTGCCCTTAGCGGTGATCAAGGCGACTTGGCCCTTCTTGGTCGTGCAACTGCCCTTGAGTCGGATCTTACCATCCGCCGTCGAACGCGTCGGGTAGGTGCAGGCATAGTGACGGTTACTTGGACCCGTCATGAAATTGTTGATCTCCGAGGCGACAAGGCAGCGCCGCTCCACCTTTTTAGACGACAGGACCAGGGTCGCGGTATTGGTAACCTCCCAATAGCCCGGCTGGGGTTTTCCGTCTGCCGCCAGCGCAGGCACGCTGCTGGCTAAGCCGCAGAGGGTCAGCAAAACCGCCAAATTGGCCGCGCGTATCATCGAAAACCCTCTTTTGGCCAACCCCACGGCGACCCTGTCTTTACGCATCAGATGTGCCACAGGACGCATGAACTGTAGCTGAATTGATCATGCTCTGCTTCTGGCCACGCTTAGGTCATGCGGGTAAACCTGTGTATCAAGGAGTGTACAAAGTGCCCGATTCCTCGACCCAAGCGTCCCCGCCCGCCTCGCGCATCGAACTCACCGTAGTCGTTCCGACCTTCAATGAGCGTGAAAATGTCGCCAAACTGATCGCGAAGTTGGACGCGGTTCTAGTCGGCGTGACCTGGCAGGTGATCTTTGTCGATGACAATTCGCCAGATGGTACCGCCGCGCAGGTCAAGGCGATAGGGGCTGTAGACCATCGGGTCGAATGCCTGCATCGCGTGGGCCGTCGCGGTTTGGCGGGTGCCGTCATCGAAGGCGCGATGGCCAGTGCAGCCCCCTTCGTTGCGGTGATGGACGGCGACCTACAGCATGACGAGACGCTATTGCCTCAGATGCTCGCCAGACTGCGCCTAGGAGACGTGGATTTGGTGGTCGGCAGTCGCTATGTGGGCGGTCCTGACGCCGATGCCTCTGCGCTCGGTGCCACCCGAGAAACCGGAAGCCGATTCGCCAATTGGCTGGGTCAAAAGGTTCTGCAGGTGCCACTGACCGACCCCATGAGTGGGTTCTTCATGCTCCGGCGCGAGCTCGTCGAAGCAGTGGCCCCTAAACTGGACACGGCGGGCTTCAAGGTCCTGTTCGACATCGTTGCCTGCCAAGACAATCCGCCGAAATTCGCCGAACTTCCTTATCAGTTTCGCGCTCGAGAGGCCGGGATCAGCAAGCTCGATAACGGGGTGGTGGTGCAATATCTGGGATTGCTGACTGCCAAGCTGACTCGAGACACCATCTCGCCGCGTTTTCTGATGTTTGCGCTGGTTGGAGCAAGCGGCGTCGTGGTTCACCTGAGCATCCTGCGGGCGATGCTGGGGATTGGGTTTGCCGGCGCTCAGACCATCGCGGCCCTGGGGGCCATGACGACGAATTACCTGATCAACAACGCCGTGACCTACCGTGATCGCCAGCGGAAAGGCGTGGGCTTGCTTGTCGGCTATCTGAAGTTCGTCGTGCTCTGTAGTGTGCCTTTGGCGGCCAATGTTGCGGTGGCAACAGTGGTCAGCGAGCGCGGTTCAGCCTGGTGGGTCGCAGGGATCGCAGGTGCAATCGTGGCAGCGGCCTGGAACTATGTCACGACATCCAAGGCCGTCTGGTGACGCCTCGCCGCCTCAGCCTTCTCTTGCTGATCGCGGCTGTGACGCTTGGTCGGCTCCTAGCAGCACACTTCATCCCGCTGACGGAAGACGAGGCCTATTACCGGCTTTGGGCTCAGCATCTTCATCTAGGATACTATGATCACCCGCCGATGATCGCCTGGTGGATCGCCCTCGGCACCCAGATTTTGGGGGACCAGGCGATTGGGATCCGACTGCTGCCGGTATTAGCGGCCGGCCTTGCCTCAATGCTGGTCTGCGACATAACCCAGACCTTGAGCGCCGAGCCCCGCACGGGTTTTCGCGCTGCGCTTTGGTACAATGCGACGATCACAATCGGAGCCGGCGGCATCCTGGCTACGCCCGACGCTGCAGCGGTGCTGTTCTGGATCGCGACGCTGTGGAGCCTGACCAAAATTTGGTCAGGACGCTCGCCACGTTGGTGGGTGCTGGCCGGCGTGACCGCTGGTCTTGCCTGCATCTCGAAATATTCCAGCTTGTTCCTCGGGCCGGGTGTTTTCCTGTGGATGTGCCTAGCGCCACAGGGGCGAAAGAGCTTCACCTCACCCTGGCCCTGGATCGCCATGGCGATAGCAGCAGGGATATTCTCCACCAATGTGTTCTGGAACGCTCAGAATGATTGGCTGACCTTTGCCAAACAGTTTGGCCGGGTGTCTCCACATCAGTTCTCGCCCAAGCATTTGGGCGACCTGTTCGTTTCCCAATTCTTCTTGCTCGGCCCCGTGGTGGCGATCTATTTCGCCAAGGGCTTGGGCCGAACCTGGCGGCGTGAAGGACCCTATGAAGCCCTTCTGCTGCCCTTGGCCACTTCCCTGCCCTTCGCCGCCTACTTGGTGCTGCATGGATTGCATGACCGGGTACAGGCTCACTGGCCCGCGCCCCTGGTAGCAGGTATTGTCATCGTCGCAGTGATCGCCGCGGAGCGCTCTAAGAACCTGCCCGCAACCCGGAGCTTGCGCACGCTTGGAATCGGCATCTGGAGTGCGATCTCAGTCTCAGCTCTGACCTACGCCGCAATAGCCCCGAACGCCTCGCTGGGCAGGGTCGATCCGATTCTGCCCATTCGTGGCTGGATACCGTTTGCCCGCGCTGTGGAGGCCCTTAGAGTTGACCAGAACGCAGCTTGGGTCGGCACGGTCAGCTACGGTGCCATGGCGCAGCTCAGCGCGGCCCGCGCGACCTCTGTGCCGATCATCCAGGTCATTGAGCGGGCGCGATATCGCGATCAGGTCGCCTCGCCCGACCTCACTCGGCCGGGGCTTTTGGTTGATCTAAGCCGCAGGCTCCATCAGCAAGATCTCGCGCGGTGCTTCGCCAAAGTCGGCCCAGTCATTGAGATGCACAGAGGCCTGCCAAACGGCCCCAACGCAGCTTATGCCGCCTATCTGGTCAGTGGCCCTAGGTCCGACCTCATCGCCGAAGGTTGCCCAAATGAGCTAGGAAAAAACCTGCGGCGCTGACGATCTAGCTAGTGAGCCTGCAAAGACGCCTTGGCGTTTTCCCGCTTGCCGCCCGTTCGCAACGCCGCGACCTGCTGGGAAATCACCGGTTTTGCCTTATTGCCCCAGGCGCTCCGCACATAGGTGAGAACTGTCGCGATTTCGGCGTCGTTCAGCTCCCCTTGAAATGCCGGCATGCCCCCGCGCCCGTTCAGCACCCTCGTGATCGGAACCTTGGCATCGCCCTGCACAACCTTGCTGTTCGCCAAAGCCGGGAACGCCCCTACGACCCCTACCCCATTTGGCCGATGACAGGCCGCGCAGTTTTCAAGGAACAGCCGCTTACCATCTGCTGCAGCAGCCTGTGTGAAGTTACCAAGCCCAACCAGCAGTATGGCCGCCGATACTAGTCTCAAACGCATCATCGCTGAGACCCTAAGCCGCGTGGACACGGGCGTGCAGCTTGGCGATCTGCTGCCACGCGCTCTCAATACCCCCAGCCTGCCAACCGGTGAGGTAGCTCAAATGCTCACCGGCCAGGTACAGCCGACCATCGGGCTCACAGAGGACCGGATAGGCACTCGCTCGCCCCTCATCGCTCCATTGAGCCCAACCGCCAAGATTGTGTTCGATACGATGCCAGGCCGCCGAGAACGAGGTCTCGATATTGGACGAATAGCCCTCGAAAACCTTATCACCCGCGCGGCCAGCCAATGCCTGTCGCTCGAGCGGTGACAGCGCGCTGACCTTCGCCGCCTGAGCGCCAAATTGATAGTAGCCGAGCAGCACACCCTTCTTGCCCTGAAAGCCGGTAGAGGGCAGCGTCATGGTCAGGATTTCCGGATCGTCGAAATAGACGTGACCGCCATAGATATGGTGGTCCTCTTCCCAGAACCGGCGCTTCATCTGCAGGCCGATCTTACCGACCAGAGCGTAGGAAACCCCGCCAATCGCTTCCTTGAAAGCCTTAGAGGCCTGGATATCCATCTGGCGCAGGACTGAGAGCGGGATCGTACAGATGCAATAGTCCGCCTTGAGGGTTCCGGCTTTCCCATCCCCATCGACGAAGCTGACCTCGACGCCCTTGTCGTTCTGCTTAAGGGTTTTGACCTGGGTTGAATATCGAATGAGATGGCCGACGGCCCCCTCAAACCCCTTAGCGATCCGGTCCATGCCACCCACAGGCTGGAACATGGTCTTTTGCTGTTCATAGGCCGAGACCGACGCCAAGGTCCGCCAAGCCCCTGAATTCAACACGTCGGTAAACGCGTACGGGGTCGTCAGCTTGCCTGGCCCAGGATTAACCCCCGGCCCTGGCTCGATGTCGTAACCACGCCCTTCAGTGCCAAGGTATGCCAAGTCGTTGGTTAGATACCCCTCGTGCACGAGATAAGCGATCAGCTGCTCACGGTCATCGGCGGTCATCGCCTTATCCAGCGCGCCCTGCTTCACCGACTTGGCTAAAATCTCGGCAGCTCCCCCGCGCACGTCGGCGGCGATTTGGCCCTTACGAACCGGCTTGCCCGCCAGCGGCCCCTTGCCATTGTCGTACATCACGAAGGAGTGGTCATTGTCGTTGACGAACACCTCCAGCGGAATGTTGAATTCCTTGGTGTAATGGAGCGTAGACTGATGATGGTAGGGGATGCGCCAAGGTCCGTGATTGATATAGAGACCGTCGTCAAAATCACATTCCTGGGTCTCACCGCCCAACTCGGTAAGCTTAAAGCCCTTGCGTGCGGTCTGACATCGTCCGCCAGCGAACGACCGCGCCTCCAAGATGGTGACCTCATAGCCGCCCTTTGACAGCTCGTAAGCCGCAGTCATCCCGGCGACCCCGGCCCCTAACACGACGACCTTTTTTCCACCGCCGCCGGAGAGGTTCGGCGGTGTGGTCTGGGCTGAAGCAATACCAAACCCCAGGGCGCTCATGCCTGCCATCAATAGGGCTGAACCGCCGACGCTGCTCAATCCCTCAAGAAAACTCCGACGCGAAACACCGCGCGCACCCGCAAAATCCATCACCACTAATCCCTGTTCAATAGGGGCATGGAGGCCAAGGCGGCTTGGCCTGACAACGATGTTTTCACGCTCAGGGGTAAGGGTTCAGGCGCTCTGCCTAAAGCCTAAGCGGATGCTCGCGGCAATGAACGCGGATGATGCAATCGGGTGCGACTCACAACCGTTTGTTGACCCAGAGACAGAGATCAACGGCCTTTGAAATCTGCCGGACGCTTTTCCATGTACGAGTTTAGGCCCTCGCGGAAATCTTGGGTCCGAATCAGTTGCAAGAACTGCAGATAGACATGGTGAACGTGGTCGTTGAAGGTCTCATCCATGCCCATCCGCATCAGTCGCTTAGCCGACTGCACCGCCAGGGGTGCATTGGCGGCGATCTCGGCGGCCAGGGCCCGAGCACGCGCGGGCAACTCATCATTCGGCACCACCTCAGAGGCCAAGCCCATGGCCACGCTCTCCTGAGCATTCAGCGTGCGACCCGTAAAGATTAGCTCGGCGGCCTTGGCCCAGCCCAACAGGCGCGGCAAGATCCAGGTGCCACCCGACTCCGGCACCACGCCACGCTTTACAAACGCCACCGCCAACTTGGCACTTTCGCTCATAATGCGAATGTCGCAGCCCAGCGCCGTGTCCAAGCCATAGCCCGCCGCCGAACCGTTCAGCGCGCAGATGGTCGGCTTATCCATGGCAAACAGCACGGTTGGCGGCGTGTTGCGTAGGTCCAGATTGACCGACACATGGCTCACCTGTTTCTCCGACCCGATCCCATTGCCCTGGGTCGCCTCCACCAGATCGAGCCCAGCGCAAAACGCCCGCCCCGTCGCCGTCAAAATCACCACCCGAACCGCATTGTCCTCATTGGCCTTGATCAACAACTGGGTCAGTAGGTTCAGCATCGGCCCAGAGATGGTGTTCATCCGCTCAGGCCGATTGAGCGTCAGGGTCGCAATCCCGTCGGACACATCATAAAGCACCTCCGGCGTCACCTCAGCCCGCACGTCGCTCAATGCCTCGCTCATTGTTCCATCCCTTTTGAGTGTTGGGGGTACTAAACACTGTGGCGCGGTGGTTGGGCAACCCACCGGGCCGTTCAGGATCGCAAGAAGGTGATCAAGGCGTCACTCACCCCATCGGGTTCATCATGCGCTAGCCAGTGGGTCGCCGTGGGGAAGTGACGAACCTGCGCGGTGCGACAAAGCCGCGCGCTGGCCTCGGCCAACCCCGGCCCGGCGAAGGCGTCCATATCTCCCCACATCACCAAGGTCGGCGGCAAGATCGAGGCAGGTGCTGGGATCGGCAGGTCTTGCAGAAATAGAGCGCGGTACCAGTTCAGCGTCCCGGTCAGAGCCCCGCGCTCAGACCAAGCCGCCTCATATCGCGCCAAAGCCTCGGGCCCAAAAGCCCCCGGGCGGGTCGCCGAGGCAAAGGCATCCGCCAGCGCCTTATGTCCATTTGCGCCCACCAACAGTTCAGGCAACCAGGGAAGCCGCATCATCTGAACATACCGGCTCTTCCGCCGCTGTTCGGGATCATGAAGCATGGCGTCACGCCACAGGGCCGGATGTGGCGCATTGAGGATCGCAAGTCGGCTGATCGCGCTGGGCGCTAGGGTCGCCATCCACCAGGCCACCGCTGCGCCCCAGTCATGGCCCACCAGATTGAACGTCTCGCGCCCATAGCTATTGGCCAGGGCAAAGATGTCCGCCGCCAGCAGGTCTAAAACATAGGACTTCGCACCCTTAGGCTTGTCGCTGAGATTATAGCCTCGCTGGTCTGGCACCACGACCCGGAAGCCCGCCTGCGCCAGCGGCCCAATCTGCGCCCGCCACCCAAACCAAAACTCCGGAAACCCGTGCAACAGGATAACCAACGGCCCGTCCTCTGGACCCGCCTGCGCCACATGCAGCCGCACTCCACCGACATCGCGATAGTCGAAGGTTATGCCGTCTAAAGCAGCTGCCACCATCTGTTCCCCGCCCCCAAGCTCTCCCAATTCGGCGTCGGGGTAGGTGGCCTATCGAAGGTGTATTGTCCCTTCTCAAATTTCAGCTGGACAGTATTCAATTTTGAATAGGAGGGTCGCAAATCGCCACTAAGTCACCATTCCCCGCACCTGGAACCGCTCGTCCCGCCAATCCCCAGACTCCATCACGCCGCGCAACACCTCCACCGCATCCCAAATATCGGCGAACCCCACATAGAGCGGCGTCATCCCGAACCTCAGAATATCGGGCGCGCGGAAGTCGCCGATCACGCCGCGGGCAATCAGGGCCTGCATGATTGGATAGGCACTCTGGTGAGTGAGCGAGACCTGACTGCCACGCCCAGTTCTCGGGCACGCCACCTCAAACCCCATTCCGCCGCAACGCTGCTCAACGAGATCAAGAAACAGATCACCCAGACGGTCAGCCTTCGCCCTTAGGGCCGCCATATCGACCCCCTCAAACAGGCCCAACGCTGCCTCCAGAGCCACCATGCCTAGCACCGACGGTGTGCCACTCAGAGCCTGTTTGACCCCTACCCCACCCTGGTAATCGTCGCGGAACGCAAACGGATCAGCGTGGCCCATCCAACCCGTCAGCGGGGACCGGAACGCCGCGTGGTGCCTCTTCGCGATATAGAGATATGCCGGGGCTCCTGGCCCACCGTTCAAGAACTTATAGCCGCAGCCCACTGCGAGATCAGCCTCGCAGCCATTCAAATCCACCGGCATGGCCCCTGTGCTGTGGGACAGGTCCCAGAGCGTGAGCGCCCCTACCACGTGAGCGCGGGCGGAAAGGTCGGCCATGTCGTGCACATGACCGGTTTTGTAATGGGTCTGGGTCAGCAGCAGCAGGGCGACATCATCACTGAGCGCGGCAGGCAACTCCCCCGCGTCCACGACCCGCAGGCTCACATCACCCACCATCTGAGCGAGGCCCTGCAACACATAGAGATCGCTAGGAAAATTCGCTGCTTCGGTGACGATGACCTTGCGATCGGGCCGCAACTTCAAGGCCGCCGCCGCCAGTTTGAAAAGATTGACTGAGGTGGAGTCACAGGCGATCACCTCATCAGAATCAGCGCCGATCAACGGCGCGATTAACCCGCCCACCCGAGCGGGCAGGTTGATCCAGCCTGCCTTATTCCAGCTGCTGATCAGGTCGCGGCCCCACTGGGTTTCAACACAATGGGCTACCGCCGCCTTGACGGCATGCGGCAAGGCGCCCAGCGAGTTGCCGTCCAGATAGATAACGCCCGTGGGCAGGTCGAACAGGGCACGATGCCGCGCAAAAGGATCGACCTGATCTAGGGCCGCGCACTGATCGTGGGTCAGGCTCATCGCGGGCCGGGATCGGGATTATAGTTCGGCTGGTCAATGGCGATCTGGTCAGTGATATTGGCCTTCAGTGCCGCTAGCAGCCCAGGCGTCGCGGCATCCATTTCACCCAACCGCAGGCGCTCGCAGAGCTCAAGACTGAGCGCCTTCAGATCACCTTCCGTACCCAATAGGGCGCTCAACCGGGCCGTCGCAGCACCCTCCGCCGCCGGTCCCTGGGTCAGCTCGCGCCCAACCACCCCAAGCACATTAATCGCCACCCGTGCGAGAAACCCATCCCGCGTATCCAAGCTCGGGCGGATAGAATCAATCCATTTGGCGACGGCGTCTACCAATTCGTCAGCCCGGGGATGCTCGATCATATGCCCGCCTCCAGCAGGTTGATCAGGTCGATCTCGGTTTCCGAAATACGGCGCCCGATCATCGGGCGTTCCACCGAACTCTCAGCCCCGGTCGCATAGCTGGAATACATCATCAGGCACATGATGCCCCACTTCAGCGAGCCCAGCGCCTGCCAATAGAGCACCCGGCTGAGCGGCACATCGACGCCGCCGGCCTCGGCATAGCCCTCCAGCAAGTCCTGATACTCGCCGAACCCACCCACCGGCTTGTCAGCGCGCCCGAACCGCCAGGAATTGACGCAGATCCACGACAGGTCCTCGGCCGGATCACCCCAGTGGGAGAGCTCCCAATCCAGCACCGCCGCGACACCCTTCTCCGGATCGAACATGATGTTGCCGTTGCGAAAGTCGCCGTGCAGCAGAACCTCAGCCATCGGCGGCGGCGGGTTCTTCTTCAGATGCTGCAGTGCCAGCTCCAGGATCGGGCGCTCAGCACCGGATGCGCGGTAGACCTCTTCGTAACGCTCTAACTCCTCTTGAGCATTGGCGCGCTTCAGAGGGATGCCCTCGCCGGTCATGGTGTGGATCTGCGCCGCCACCCGGCCGCACTGACGGGCCAACTTGGGGCGCACAGTCTCAAACTGCGGACCAGAGACAATTCTGCGGCCTAGAGCCTCACCGGGGATGCGCAGAGTGATATGGGCCTCACCGACCCCATCATCCGGCTCACACAATCGGATCAACGGCGCGACAGGCGCTCCAGCCGCAGCGGCACCCCGGATCAGCGCCGCTTCGGTGGCCAAGGAGGTTGAACGGGAGGTTTCCTCATCAAAGGGCACATTGCGTCGCCGCAGGATCATCTCCTGTCGCCCGGACGATCCCACCACGGTAAAAGCCCAGGTGTGCATGCTGGCCCCGCCCGACAGCCTTTGAGCGTCTTCAACCGTCGTCCCACCGAGCTTTGGTGCGAGTTCGATCAGCGCTTTGACGATATCGACTTCCATGACGCAGCGGCACCTCGGGTCTGGTTGACCTTGACGATCTGGACGAGAGCGCGCCCGTTTGTAAACCGACAAACTGGTCCTCTAGTGAGCCAAAAAGCCTGACCATAGGGAAACGCCATGGACTTTAATCTGCCGCCACAACTCGTTGCTTATCTTGGCGAACTCGACGCGTTCATTGAGCGCGAGATCAAGCCGATCGAAAATCGCGACGACAACATCAAGTATTTCGATCACCGCCGCGAATATGAGCGCACCGATTGGGACGCTGGGGGCTTGCCAAAAAAGGAGTGGGAAGAGCTGTTGGGCGAGGCGCGCCGCGTGGCTGATGCGGCAGGTCACCTGCGCTATGCTTGGCCCACAGAGATGGGCGGCAAGGGCGGGTCCAACCTCGATATGGCGGTGATCCGCGAGCACCTGGCCGCCAAGGGGCTAGGCCTGCACAACGACCTGCAAAACGAGCATTCCATCGTCGGCAACAACCCCTTCATCCTGATGTTCAAAGAGTTCGCGACCAACGCGCAGTATGAGCGCGACGGCGAGCGGTTGCTGGCGGGCAAGATGCGCACAGGCTTCGGCTTGACCGAACCCAACCATGGTTCGGACGCCACCTTTATGGAGACCACCGGGGTCCGCCAAGACAAGAACGGCGTGCCTGGCTGGCTGATCCAGGGTGAAAAAATGTGGACTACGGGCATGCACGTGGCCACCCATGTGATGGTCTTTGCCCGTACCAGCGGCAAGGACGGTGACGCCACCGGCATCACCTGCTTCATCGTGCCCGCCGACACCCCCGGCGTGAAGATCGAGGAGTATCTCTGGACCTTCAACATGCCCACTGACCACCCCCGGGTCAGCTTCACCAATGTCTGGATTCCAGAGGAAAGCTATTGGGGTCAGATCGACCGCGGCTTGGGCTTGGGCCAAAGCTTCGTGCACCAAAACCGCATTCGTCAGGCCGCTTCTTCGCTGGGCGCAGCGGTCTATTGCATCGAAGAGAGCGTGAAATACGCCCGGACTCGCAAGCCCTTTGGCAAGCCCCTATCCGATAACCAGGCCATCCAGTTCCCGCTCGTGGAGCTCGCCACCCAGTGCGAGATGCTGCGGCTACTGATCCGCAAGACTGCCTGGGACATGGATCACATGGAGCACAAGGAAATCGAACGGCAGATTTCCGACAAGGTCTCGATGTGTAACTATTGGTCTAACCGCTTGGTCTGTGAGGCCGCCGACCGGGCCATGCAGGTGCACGGCGGCATCGGCTATTCGCGCCACAAGCCCTTTGAACACATCTACCGCCACCATCGCCGCTACCGCATCACCGAGGGCTCGGAAGAGATTCAAATCCGCAAGGTCGCAGCCTTCCTGTTCGGCTATCTCGGACCCAAGCGAAAGATTTTTGCGGAGTTGGAGGCGGCATCTTAGTGGGTCCGGAACACCGTCTCGTCGTTTACGGCAGCTTGGCACCGGGCAAGAGTAACCAAGCCCAAATGGACGGTATGTTTGGGACTTGGACACCGGGTTTCGTTCGTGGTCATTTCCGGCAAGCGGGTTGGGGTGTTGGCCAGGGGTTTCCGGGCTTAACGCCTGACGCCGCTGGCCCTGCCGTCGCCGTGCTGGTGTTCACCTCCACCGACTTGCCCGCCCACTGGGCGCGTCTGGATGAGTTCGAGGGTGAGGAATATCAGCGCATCATCGTGGACGCAGAGACCGACGGGATTGCGACGCCTGCCCACATCTATGCCGTCGAGCCTCAGGCGTAGAGCCGGTCGAACACCGTCGGCAACTGATCGGGCAATCCCAGCAGCGGGCCGGACGACAGTAGAAGAACGACCTCTTTGTCATTCAGATTGGCGAGCGCGGCCATAGCCTCTCCGGGTTTCGTAACGGCCTGGCATGGAACCCCCGTCGCGGCCACCTGCTCCAATATCTCAGCAAAACTTGACTGATCATGGGTCGCTGCGCCGTGCCCAGGCGGCGGGCAGACCAGCACGCGCGCGCACCCCGCAAACACCGTGTCGTACCAGCTAAGCGCCTCACGCGATCGCCAGGAAAATGTGTGAGGCTCGAAGACCACGGTCAGCGGTCGGTCGGGGAAGTGCAGAAGAACCGCCTCAATAGCGGATCGCGCCTTTTCGTAGGACGAGCCAAAGCCTTCAATGATCGGCACCCGTGAGGACGTGGTCAGGCGATCAAGGCGACGACGAATACCTTGGAAGCTGGCCACCGCGGCAACCAAAGCGCTCTCGGTCACGAGGTCGCGCTCCAACAGGTAGGCCGCCACGCCGACGATATTCTCGATATTGTGTTCGCCCAACAGGCTGGTGGTCATAGCGAGCTCGCGACCATCC
>JANLPX010000218.1:0-9515 GCA_031367485.1 Alphaproteobacteria bacterium
TTCTGCTTTTGTTCGATGTTCGATGTCGCAGCCTCCTTCTTCAGTCCTGCCGCCAGGTTGGCGATGCTTTAATGGGCAGCTTATCGCTGACACGACCATTGGTGGCTATCTGGCGCGGGGACAGGATGTGCGCGGCGCGTGTGACCTGCGCGACTGCCGACGCAGGTTTTGGATCGATTTCGACGGGTTGATCCGGCGGGGATATGCCTCGTTTCCGGTGAGTGAGCTGAAGGCGCTGCTGGCCTGTCGCAAGCCGGGCGGTTGCGCCATGGCCTTTCATGACGGGGTGAAGGGCTCTGGCTTGCCGCTGTCGATGCTGGCGCGCTGTGAGGGGGTGAGCGTCCGGCTACGCTGCACCGACTGTCGCTGGGAAAAGGCGGTGCCGCCGATGCAGATCGCCGCGCATCTGAAGGCCTCAGCCAGCGGGGATGAGAGCACCCTGCACGTGGAGCTGATGAGCAAGTTGACGAAGCCCTGCCCGAAGTGCGGCAAGCTGCGCTGGTCGTGCGAGGTGTTGTGGCCGCAAGCTAAGAGCGGTTGGCAGGCTAAGCCAAGACTCAACTCCGATGGTCAAGTTCGCTAGGCTGCGGGGATGTGCAACGAATTTGCCCTTGAGCAGAACCTAGAGGATTTGGCGGCGCTGTTCGCCGGGAGCCCAGAATTGCCGTTGTTCGGATGGGAGGGTGGCCTGCTGCCCAATAATACGCAGGGCAGGGCCAGCATCCGTATCAGCGATGTCGCGCCGGTCGTTCGGTTGGCGGAGGGGCGGTTATCGGGGTCCATGCTGCCCTGGGCCTGGAAAGGGGCGAACGGAGCGCCGGTGTTCAATTATCGCACCGAGGGGCGGGATTTCAGCGGGGCGGACCGGGTGCTGGTTCCGGCTAGCGGGTTCTATGAATACACCACGCCCGCGATGCCTAAGGCGAAACTGAAGGATCGGCACCTATTTACGATGATGGGTCGGAGCTGGTTCTGGATGGCGGGCTTGGTGCGGCACGGGGCATTTAGCCTGTTGACGTCGGAGCCTGGCCCTGACGTCGCGCCCTATCACAGTCGCGGGATCATCCCGCTAGCCCCGACGGCAGGTCTCGATTGGCTGGCCCTTAGCCGCCCGCAGGACGATCTGTTCCGACCGCTGCCAGCCGGGACCTTAGTCGCAACGACTTTGCGGACAGATGGCGTCGAGACGGTTCTGCAAGATGCTCCAAGCTGAGGTCTGCGTCTTGAAGGCTTTTCCTCATCTCGATGTGAAGGCGCCAAAGGTCGGTAACGGTTTGATCGAGTTGCGAGGAGCGGTGACGGGGGTCTCGATTGCAGGAGGCGCGAACCTCCTCAGCTGATCGATGAATAGACTGGGCGAGACGTTGGATGTCGCAAGCCAGCCGCAACAGACCATTATCGAACAGCCTTGTATGAAACGCCGCAAGTCGCGTCTTGGCCGCGGCAATAATCTCAGCCTCGGCCCGGGGTTCCAGGGGGTCCGGGACCACGCCGGACCAACAGACACCCTGATGTCGCCGGATCTCGGATTGCCGATGACCAAGCTGGGCTCGCTCGCTCGAAAACTCTAAGTCGATGAAGTCTTGAAGGTCAGGATACATTTTCGAGAATGTATATTAAATACAGAAAATCAGCAAGTTTTGACAATCGCGCCGAGTGCAAACCGGTGGCAAGTTTAACGGTTCAGTACGCCGAGCGCAGTCTCAGCCAAGGTCACGACCCCGGAATTGTCAGTCGTGGCGTCAGACGTGCCTATGCCGTCCAGGTTACGCTTGAAGACGCCTTGAGAAATTGAGGCCAGGCGGAACAACGAGAAGGCTAAGCAGACATCAAACTCCGGAATTGAGGCGCGCCCAGTGCGGCGGCAATAGGCGGCGCCATAGTCTTGCTCCGACGGAATGCCGGAGCTGGCAAGGTCAATGCCATCAAACGTGCCCCAGCTCTCAGAACGAGAATGCCAGAGGATGCAGTTATAGGCGATGTCAGCCAAGGGGTGGCCAAGGGTAGAAAGCTCCCAGTCCAATACGGCGATAATCCGTGGCTCGGTCGCATGGAACATGACGTTCTCGAGGCGGTAGTCGCCATGGGCGATGGTTGTGGTTTGATCCGTCGGCATGCGACTGGGGAGCACCTCGATCAGGGTTTCCATGGCCGGTACTAGGCTGGTCTGAGCGCCTCGGTACTGTTTGGTGAAACGATCGATCTGACGGGCGAAGTAGTTTCCAGGGCGGCCGTAGTCGGCGAGACCAATGGCGGTGGGGTCGATGGCGTGCAGGCGGGCCAAGACGGCGTTCAGCTCGTCGTAGATTTCCCCGCGCTCCGTTGGGCTCAAACCCGGGAGGCGGGCGTCACGGAAGATCCGACCCTCCAGGAAATCCATGACATAGAAGCCGGTGCCGATGACCGTATCGTCGTTGCAGAGGGCGCGCATGGTCGGCACTGGGAAGCCCACGTCACCCAGGGCTTTCATGACGCGATACTCGCGGTCGACCTGGTGGGCGCTGGGCAAGAGCTGTCCAGGAGGCTTTTTGCGCAGGACATAGCGGGCGTCCCCTGCGGTGAGCAGATAGGTGGGGTTGGACGCCCCGCCCTGAAACTGGCGCACGCTAAGCGGGCCGGCATAGCCTTCGATATTGGCCCTGAGCCACTGTTCCAAAGCTGCCTCGTCCAGGCGATGAGCAGCCCGCACGTCGCCGAGGTTTGGGATGCCTGGATCTGCGGTCATGCTGGTTCTCCTGCCGGATGTTTAGCCCCTTTACCTTAGGGGGCGGCAAGGGGGCTTGTTTAACCACCGCTGATCAGAATCCGGCGCGCCTGGAAAGGCGGGACGATGGCCGTGATGTGGGCGGCCCAACGCAGGCGGGCGTCGTGACGGGTCGGGCCAGCGATACTTTCAAGATCAAAACGACCCGGCTCGCTGCCGCGCAAGAGGCGCTTGACCAAGACCTCTTCGGTATCAGTTTCAACCACAACGATTTGGCCTAGCATGTCGGGCGATGGGGGGGTGCGCTGGTCTTCGAAGTAGATCAAGGCCCCGTCATCGGCCAGGCCGCGCATGGAATGGCCGCTCACCTTGAGGGCGACAGCATTATCAGTACCGCCAGGTGGTATGGGGGCCAGATCCTGCGCCTCCTGGCCGGTGGCGTAGAGGACCAGACCCTCTGGATTGGCACCCACCCGACCGATCACGCGGACCATGCCTTGGAGGATCCGGCGCATCGGGCCTGAGGCATCATAGAGCCATTCGGGGCGGACGCTGAAGGCCACGGCATAGTCCTTGGCCTTGCGGTACGAAAAGGGCGCATTGCCGTTCTCATTTGAGGCAAAGGTATTGCGGTTCCAGCCATGGGCGTCGGCTGCGGCCGCGGCGGTCTCGAAGCCGCTCTCGGCGCGGGCGTGGCGCAGGCGCTGGAATCTTTGATCCATGGCGCGGCAGGATAAACTCGAGAAAATGTATGTAAACTACAAAATCTAATTTGCGAGTTCACTGTATGTTCTATACAGTGTGAAGCATGAAACATCTTGATCTCCCTGGTCCGGTCAGCGACCAAGAATACGCAGCGCTACGTCAAAGTGGGACGCAGGCGTGCAAGGCGCAGATACAACTTCAGCTCGATCCCAGGCGCGCTGCGCAGTATGAGCGCATGTTGCGGGTGCGGACACGCTGCGGCACGGGAGATCGGCAAACCCCGAAGTTTGCCGACAACGATCAACACCTCGCCGACGTGATGGCGGCGGGCGGGTTCTGGTCGCTGTCTGAGCGCACGGTGGCCGGGGGTGGCATCGTTGTCTGCCTGCCGATGATCGCGCCGGAACACTTGTCCGTCTCTCAATCAACGACGCCGAAGGAGGCCTCATGAAAGGTCCAGTGGACATAGCGCGGCTCGAGCGTGCGCGCCTGCTGAAACAGGGATTAAGGGCCACGGCGCGGCGAGAGGCGCTTGAGGTTGCGGCGGGGGTCAGCGAGACGGTCGCCCTTTCCCGGGCAAGAGGCACCGGGATTGCTGCGCCGGTGGGGTCGAGGGGCGAGACCCCCTATCGGCGGTTGCCTGGGCTGGAATGGTTGGGTCGCAAGGGGCGGTTGACCTCTGCTCAGCGGTTGGCGGGGGAACGTTACGGCACCTGCTGGCGTCGCGCGCAGGCAGAGGCCAAGATCACCTCGGCCCTAGAGATCAGCTCGGGCGGCTCGTCTCGCGGCATGCCGCTCAGTGTGGTGCTGAGTCAGGCTGAGGCCCGGGCTCAGGCAGGTGCCCGTCTGGCTCTCTATCGCAAGCGTTTGGGCGACCAGCGTGATTTGATAGCAGCCTGTGATGCCATTTGTGGCTTGGAACTGACGCCGAGGGAAGCGGCGCGGTCTGAGCGGGAGGTCGCGAAGATCGAGGCGGTGTTGGGTGTTGCGCTGGATTTGTTGGGGGTGGATGCCCTTCATCACAGATGATGGTAAGGTCAGGGCTCTTTGAATACATCGCTCGGAGCACGCCCCATGAACACCCGCCAACTTGGAGCCAAGGGTCCAATGGTATCGTCGCTCGGTTTGGGCTGTATGACGATGACTGCCATCTATGGCCAACCGGCCGATCCGGCGGAGTCGTTGGCGACGCTAGATTTGGCGCTCGATCTGGGGATCACATTCTGGGACACGGCGGACATTTATGGCCCTTACGAGAACGAGACGTTCCTTGGCGAAGCGCTAACGGGACGACGGGACAGGGTATTCCTGGCCACTAAGTTCGGCATAGCAATGAAGAACGGCGCACCCGGGTTGGATGGAAGCCCAACGCATGTTCGGCGGTCGATTGAGGGAAGCCTGCAGCGGCTGAAAACCGATGTGATCGACCTCTACTACCTGCACCGTGTGGATCGCGACACCCCCATCGAGGAGACTGTTGGCGAGATGTCGCGTTTGGTCGATGAGGGGAAGGTGCGGCATCTGGGATTGTCGGAGGTTTCTCCGGAGACGCTGGAGCGGGCGTGTAAGGTGCATCAGATAACGGCAGTCCAAAGCGAGTATTCACTGTGGACCCGGGATCCAGAGGCGGGCGTGCTGGCGGCTTGCGAGCGGCTAGGCGTCGGATTTGTGCCCTACAGTCCCCTGGGTCGAGGCTTTCTGACCGGCGAAATCAAAAGCCCTGATGATTTCGCGCCGGGCGACTGGCGGGCGAGCAATCCCCGGTTCCAGGGAGCGGCCTTCGCGGCCAATCTGGCGGTCGTGGATAAGGTCAAGACCATGGCTGTCGCGCGGGGCTTGACGCCCTCACAATTAGCGCTGGCCTGGGTGATGGCTCAAGGCTCCCACTTGGTTCCGATCCCCGGCACCCGGCGGAGGAAATACCTGCAAGACAACGCCGGGGCGGGTGATGTTGTACTGAGCGCCGCAGACCTAGCGGAGATTGATGCAGCCTTTCCGCAAGGCATCTCTGCCGGCGAACGTTATGCCGAGCGGATGATGGGGTCGCTGAACGGGTAGCCCTATCTAACCACCCACTCGCTTGGCCATGAAGATATCAGGTTGGCCTGGACCATTGGCGTCGGGCAGCACGCCAGTCGGGACGAAGCCCTGCTTGAGGTAGAAGAAGAAGGCGTGACCTTGCTCGGTTGGCGCGATCTGGGCGAGCTTGGCCAGAGGGTCCGGGAACAGTTCGGCTCCGAAGAGGTTGCTGCCGCCATAGTCGTCGTCAGTTCCCAGATGGAGAGTGAGGAAGCCCTCGGCGCACGCCTGCGCCTCGAGAGCAGAGACGAGGACCCGGCCGATACCCTGGCGTTGGTGCGCCGGATCGACCACTAGGGGGTGGAGTTCCAGGGCGTGGGAATAGCCGCGAATGCCGCCAACCCAACCGAGGACGCGGTCACCATCGACCGCAGCTATGGCAAAGCGTTCGGGGTCAGTTAGGAAGGAGCTGGTCTCCTCCTCAGCTTCGCCCGAGGCTTTATAGGATGTGCCGTGGATGGCTTCGCGCAGGATGACCGCTGCCACGGCCAATTGGTCGGGTGTGAGGTCAGAGAAGGCGACGAGGTCCATGCGCCATCCTAGGTCATGACAGCATAGGCGCAACAAATCCCGCTTGCGAGTGCGTGGAACTGATCTAAATCGCTGGCATGGCTGACCCGCGCTATCCCGCCGCCTTCGACCACAAGGATGCCCACCTGTTTCGTATCGGGCTCGCCCCAATTGCTGTGGCGGATTGGTTTGAGGGGCCGTTTGATCTTGATGACGGGGACCCGGCGGTTCGTAAAAGCGGCGTGTTTTCGGATAGTCCAAAGCTGTGTTGGGGTGAGACTGAGGGCTCGCAGGCGGGGCAGGCCGAGGTCGCCGAACTGGTAGCCGGGCATTTCGGCTTGGCGAGGCTGGCTGAGGACGGATCACCGCCACTGCGCTGGGCCGCAGGGCTGGTTGATGATGACCTATGCTTGATGGAACATCGCGAAGGCGAATGGACCCTGACGGCGGCTAGCCTCTGCGCGCCGAGCTTCTTTAGTGCGCAGGAGGTCGTTGGCAAACCTTTGTCGGCCTTACACGGGCCGGTGCCCGGGTTCGGCGACACCCTGTTGCCACGGGTGACGCGAATTTTCGACTCGCTGGCGGTTGATAGCATCGTGGAGCGGCGCAATTGGAGCGTGGTAGCGTCGGGGGAGCTGTTTTTGCCGTCGTCAGGCCCGGTGCGGGCGCGGCAGCCTTTGATCACCGATCCGGGGCGGGGATTATTTGTGCGTATGGAGCGCCAGACCTTGCGACGGTTGCCCATGACTGGCGGGGTGCTGTTCACCATCCGGATTTGGCGCCATCCGCTGGAGGCATTGCGCAGTGATCTCGGGCGATTGGCGGCGTTTGCGGTGGCCTGGGAAGGGGTGATGGGTTCGGCAGGAGCGGATTTTCGCGGCTACAAGGGCTTAGCAGCGCTTGACCCGTTGGTGCGGCAATTCTTGCGGACCTGAAATTCCACCCTACATAAGTTCTGTTTTTGTTCTAGACAATTTACGGCCATAGGGTTAGCGTTGCCTCAGCCGAGCGGTTGATCAAATCTAGGCGCAAGTGGGAGACAACAGATGGGACTGAACGCAAGTTGGCTTGCCGTCGAAGGCGGCGAGCGCGCTACTGTGCTGGAGCAGCTTGGGCTCCGTGAGATTGGCCTCACGGACGATGAACTCGAGAGCAAATACTGCTGCGCCGAACTTCCGTCAGGGTGGTTTCTAGTCTTTTCAAACCGTGGTTCACTCAATCCAAGTCGGAAGGCTGCGGCCTTATCGCGGAATGGGAACGTCCTCGTCGCCGAAATGGTCGAGTCCGTTATGTATAGTCGGTGCTCGGCCTGGCGAAATGGTCAGCAGATTTGGGATGTGGAATACAATGCCGAGGATGACGAAGCCGACGTGACGGTTAGCGGTGAGCCGCCACCAGAGTTTGCGGCGATCCGCGCGCGATTGTCAAAGGAACAGGACGAGCTAGACGGTGTAAATCTCCTGCTCGATATACCGATAGAGCTCTCGGCGAGTGTCTGAGGTTTTGCAGACCCCCTGGGGAAAACGCGATCCGGCCTGACCTTTTCCGAGTTGGAGCCAGTTCGCGGCGGATCACCTTTGGGCTTTCTCAAGGGACTGTTTGGTCGGAGCAGCTGAGCTAGGCCCCGATGATGATCACCTCGCCGTCCCGCAGGGTGCGGTGGACTATCCCCTGCTCGACACAGTAGGCCGCGCAACGGGCGGCATCGGCGGACTCTGGGTGGTCGGAGATAAAGTGGGGGATGACGGCATAGTCAACAAGGCCTAGGCCGTCCCAAACGGGTTCTGGATCATAACCCGCCACGACCACATCGGGTTGATCCATCAATTCAATGCCGCGAAGGGTGGAGCCGGCGACTACCGCGCCGGCGCTCCAGCCCCCATACACTAGGCTGTCTTCGGCTAGGCGGCCCTTCAAGATTTGGTCCAAGCCACTTTGGGCGAAGGCGCGGCGGAGCAGGAACGAATTGCCGCCAACCGCCCAGACCAGGCTCACGTCGGCAAGGGCAGCTTCGAGGGCATCGGGTCGAGCGAAATAGTCGCGCAGGTCGAGGTCAAAGGCTTCCAAGCCTTGGTCGGTGAAGACCGCGATGGGGTCGAAGACGGTGCGAACATAGGCCTCTCGATCCACCGCCGGAATGAAGTCCACCGCGTTGGAGATCACCGCGACCTTGGCTTTGGGGCCGATCATGGCCAGCAGGGTCTCGAAGGCGTCGCCCATGCGGAAAGATGAGAGATAGAGACGCAATAAATGTTCCTTCTTTGTTCTTGACAATTCCAGGCGTATATATACTTTGCAAACAGTCGACTCGTGGTAACGCGTGGCTGATCTTGCTGGAGACGCGCTATGACCGCCCAACTAAGCGATCTACATCGGGCCAAGAGGGGTACGGCAATCCTTGCTGCCTGCATCGTTCAAACTCTGAATGAATCAGATCCATCCTTTCAAACGCGCTTCTTAGATCGGTTGAGCCGAGCCTATTATGAGCTTCGGGACAATTCTGAGGGTGACGTAATTCAAGAGCTTGAGCTTCTGACTTGGACACGAGAACTCCTTACTGGGTTCAACATAATCAGCGGACCCGGGAAGCCGTTCTTAGACTAGCGACCCGTGGCGCGGTATCGTAATACCACACGGTATCTGAATACCTAGTCCCACTTTAACGAAGGGCAGGCTCGGGGGCGTTGAACGCCACGCAGTTGGTGTTGCCCGTCACCTCGCTCTGGCGACAGATCAGCAGTTGGCCGAATCTCGTGTCCAAGATGTAGACGCCCCCGTTAGGGGCTTCCCGCATCTGGTAGCGTCCCACGGGATAGTACTGGCTGATTTCATTCTTCGCGGGTGGCTTCTGGCACGCGGTCACAAGCAGGCAGGCGAGGATCGCCCAGCATCTCATTCGCTCTCACCTTTCGGCGTCAGACCCTTAGGCGCTATCCGCTTCAAGGTTTCCTCAAACGCGGCTTCATCCTCGTTCGCTTCAAGGTCGCGGGAGAGATCTTTGAACTTTTCCGATTGCGGTTTAGGTTCCGGCATGTTGGATCATCCTTTCAAGCGTTATCGGCTCTACATTGACGAGACTGGGATACAGTCCCTCAAACAAGCTGATGTTGACCCGTACCTTTGTCTAATGGGTGTCATCATGCGTCGCGATTTGCATGATGAAGTTCTCACAAACAGAGTTCGACAAATCAAAGAAGACCTTTTTGGTCACTCGATAGATACACCTGTAATCCTTCATCGGCGAGACATAGTGCGCGGCGAGCCGCCTTTTGATCGGCTCCGACGCGACCCAGCGCTACAGGGTGAATTTGCTGCACGGTGGCTCTCGGTTGTCAGGGAGTCTGCCTACCTCGCTATGGCAACTGCAATCGACAAGAAGAAGCATATTGAACGATATACAGTTTGGAGACACGACCCGTACCACTACTGCCTCGAATGCCTACTTGAGCGATACGTGAAGTGGCTCAATCGCCATGGCTTCACTGGTGACGTGATAATCGAGGCGCGAGGGCGCGGG
>JANLPX010000226.1:0-3470 GCA_031367485.1 Alphaproteobacteria bacterium
GCCCAGTTCAGAAAATTCGGTCATCAGTTGCAATTTGAGCAGTTCCGCACCCGGAATATTGAGCTTGGGTTACTGCGGCGGCGCAGACGGCAGTCGTCGCGCGGGGCGGAAGATAGAGTCAATCGGCTCTAAGTCAACGCGTTACTGAGATTTTGCAGCCTATACGTCGAGATCTGCGACCGCGAATTCGGCGTTTTCTTGGATGAATCGGAAGCGCAGCTCTGGCTTGCGGCCCATGAGGGACTCGACCAATTCTTCGACCGCTTCCTCGGCGCGGGGCAGGGTTACGCGGGCCAAGGTGCGCTTTGAAGGATCCATGGTGGTCTCTTTCAGCTGGGCCGGCATCATTTCACCCAGGCCCTTGAACCGGCCGATCTCCGGCTTCTTTCCCTTGAACTCGGTAGCTAGCAATTCCTCGCGGTGGGCGTCGTCGCGGGCATAGATGGTCTTGCCCCCGTGGCTGAGACGGTACAGCGGCGGCAGGGCCAGATAGAGCCTGCCCGCTCGGATCAAGCTCGGCATGCTGCGGTAGAAAAACGTAATCAGCAGGCTAGCGATATGGGCTCCGTCCACATCGGCGTCTGTCATAATCACCACGCGCTCATAGCGCAGATCCTCTTCCTTAAAGCGCGAACCGGCCTGGACGCCCAGCGCCAACAGCAGATCAGAAAGCTCCTTATTGGCCCCCATCTTGTCGGAGGTGGCCGAGGCCACATTGAGGATCTTGCCACGCAGAGGCAGGATGGCTTGGGTGCGACGGTCGCGGGCTTGCTTGGCCGAACCGCCGGCGCTATCGCCTTCCACCAAGAAGATTTCAGTACCGTCGGTGGCTTGGCCAGAGCAGTCGGCGAGCTTGCCGGGCAGGCGCAGCTTGCGGGTGGCCGAGGCGCGGGAGACCTCTTTGTCGCGGCGCCGCTTGAGACGCTCCTCGGCGCGCTCGAGAACGAATTCCAGCAGGGCGCTGGCGGATTTGGGCTGAGCGGTCAGCCAGTGATCGAAGGGGTCGCGCAGCGCGTTCTCCACCAGTCGCTGGGCGTCAGCCGAGGATAGTCGCTCCTTAGTTTGACCCTGGAACTCAGGATTGGCCACGAACACGCTGACCAAAGCCCCGGCCTGGGAGATCACGTCATCGGCGGTGATCAGGCCGCCCCGTTTCTCGCCTGAGAGTTCGGCATAGGCCTTGAGGCCACGGGTCAGGGCCGCTCTAAGCCCAGCCTCGTGGGTGCCACCCTCTGGTGTCGGGACCGTGTTGCAGTAGGACTGCATGAAGCTGTCGGCCTCACCAAAACCTGCGGGTGTCCAGGCGATCGCCCATTCGACCTTGCCGGTTTCGCCCTTGCGTTCATAGCGTCCGGCGAAGGGTTCGGGTGTGACGGTCTCGATCCCCTCCACCCGTTCGGCCAGGAAGTCTGCCAAGCCGTTGGGGAAGCGGAACGTGGCCTCGGCTGGGGTCTGGTCGTGGATTCGCGAGGGATGACAGGTCCAGCGGATTTCGACCCCGCCGAACAGATAAGCCTTGGACCGCGCCATACGGTAGAGCCGCGCGGGTTTGAAGGTCGCGCCTTCGCCAAAGATCACCGGGTCGGGGGTGAAGCTAAACCAAGTGCCGTGTTTGCGGGTCGCGCCGAGCTTTTCGATCCCACCCAAGGGCTTGCCGCGACTGAAGGCCTGACGCCACTCGAAGCCATCCTTGAAGGCGGTGACTTCCAACCGCTCGGACAACGCATTGACCACTGAAACGCCGACCCCATGCAGACCACCTGAGGTTTCGTAGACCTTGCCGCTGAACTTACCGCCGGAGTGCAGGACGGTCATGATAACTTCGAGGGCCGACTTGCCGGGATGCTTGGGGTGGGGATCGACCGGGACACCGCGTCCGTCATCCTTGACGGTGAGCATACCGTCGGCGTCGAGGATCACTTCGATGATTTTGGCATGACCGGCGACGGCCTCATCCATGGCGTTGTCCAACACCTCGGCAAAGAGGTGGTGCATGGCGCGCTCATCGGTGCCACCGATATACATGCCTGGGCGCTTGCGAACCGGCTCGAGGCCTTCGAGGACCTCGATATCCTTAGCGGAGTAGCCGTCGGTGCGCGGTGTGGCGCGCGGCTCATGAACCTCGGCTAGCGGTGCGGCCGGGGGCGGATTCAGCGCATCATCGAACAAGGAAGCTTGGGGTAGAGCCTTAGACATGGCGGCACCATACGCGTGATTCGCCGACGATGTAGGTTAGGGCTGGCCTATGCAGGCACTTCATCGGTATCCCACGACCGCCCGTCGTGGTGTCGGGTTTCCAGGCCGTCTGTCGTTTCGGCAGGAAACAGACGCATGTTGATACCCATGCGGTTTTGGTGCGCGTTGGGCAGGGGCGACCAGTGGGTGAGCACACCGCACTGGGGGCAGAAGTGGGTGGTAAGGAAGGGAGTCTTCATGTCGCGGCGGATATAGCCGCTCGTCTGGCCGGAAATCACCACGTCTGCGGGGTCGAAATAGGCCCAAATCCCGGCATTCTTGCTGCAGATTGAGCAATTACAGACATTGAGATCGGTGGGGCGCGTGGGAATCGTTACGCTCACATCTCCGCAGTGGCACTTCCCGACGTGGCTTGTGGTCTCGCTCATCGCGGGATTATGTCATGTCATCGCGCGCTGACAAGCTGGGGTCAGCTTAGGAACTGGAGTTCCCGATGAACCGCTATTGGACGCTTTCGGACGGGCCGGTGCCCGCTTGGCCAGAGCCGGACACCTTCGAACTGCGCGAGGAAGCCATACCCGTTCCAGGACCCGGGCAGGCGTTGACCCGTACCATCTATGTGTCCCTCGATCCCTACCAGTGGGGCTACAAGCGGCGTGGGGTGGAGCCCAAGGGTGCGCCTTGCCATGCGCGGACGGTGTCGCAGGTCGTTGAGAGCCATATGGAAGGTTTCGCCCCAGGCGATCTGGTGTTCAACACCAACGGATGGGCAGCTTACGGGCTGATGGGGGAGGGGGTTCCCCGGCCTGGCTATATGGTGCCGCGCAAGCTGGATCCTGCGCTGGGACCGATATCCTATGCAGTCGGCGTATTGGGCATGCTGGGGCTGACCGCCTATGCCGGGATGATCTTGATGGCTGAGCCTAAAGCAGGCGAAACAGTGGTGGTGTCTGCGGCTTCGGGCGGGGTGGGTCAGATCGCTGGCCAGTTGGCCAAGCTGCGCGGGGCGCGGGTGGTGGGCATTGCGGGCAAGCCCGAGAAATGCGCGTTTGTGACGAGCGAGTTGGGGTTTGACGCCTGCGTGTCGCACTTGAGCCCGACGCTGGCGGCAGACCTTGCGGCGGCTTGCCCGGATGGCGTGGATGTCTATTTCGAGAATGTTGGGGGGACTGTGTTTGATGCGGTATTGCCGTTGTTCAATACGGGCGCGCGGATGACCATTTGCGGATTGATCGCGCATTATGGAGATTCTGAGGCCGTTAACGGCCGCGCCG
>JANLPX010000245.1:0-2556 GCA_031367485.1 Alphaproteobacteria bacterium
ACGGTGGGGATTGTGAATGTCGAACGACAGTGTTGAACTTCGATCCAGAGCCATTGCCTTGGCTGCGCGCGGCGGGATCGCGAAGGCCTGGGAGATGGGACCTCAGAGCCAACCCATCGACCTGATCCTATCTCACGCAAATGGTTTCAATGGTCGAACCTACCGCACGATTGTAGCCCCCCTTGCTGAACGGTATCGCATCCTACTGCTGGATCAACGCGGTCATGGTCGCTGCGAATTACCCGCTGATACAGCTGCGCCGCGACTGTCGTGGGACGATTTGGCGGCTGATCTTGGTGATATCCTGGAGGTGCTTGATCTAAAGGATGTTGTTCTGGCCGGGCACTCCATGGGCGGGACGGTCAGCACGATGACGGCGGCGGCAGTGCCGGGCCGGGTTCGCGGGCTGGTCTTGTTGGATCCGGTTATCTTGCCCCCCGACATGGTTGCCGAGGGCCGGGCGGGTCGGCTGACCGAGAGCCCGCTGGTGATAGGCGCGAAAAAACGGCGGTCGACCTTTCCAAGTTTCGAAGCTGTCATTCAAACCTATACCGGTAGAGGTGCCTTCGGCAGTTGGACCCCAGCTATGTTGGCTGACTATGTTGCGGACGGATTTCGGCCCACCCCCGAAGGTGAGGTCGAGCTGACCTGCACGCCAGCCTGGGAGGCATCGGGTTTCATGGCGCAAGGCCATGATCCGTGGGTGGCCTTCGATAACCTGCGTATGCCGATCCACATCTTGAAGGCTGAGACGGGTTCTACCTGCCGCATCGAGGGCCTTGAAGACCGTGTGCTGGCCGGAGGCGAGGTCGAGATTGAAACAATCGCCGGCACGAGCCATTTTTTGCCGATGGAACGCCCAGACTCGGTTCAGGCCGCGTTGGTTGCCATGTTGGAACGTCGGAACTAGAGCCCCAACCCGGCTACTACACGCGCCACAAAGCCAGCCTGAGCGGCGGCATTGATGTCGACGACCCTGCGGGCGTCCAGGTCGAAGTTCACGGCGACGGCTTCGGCGGTGACCCAGGGCTTTCCGCTGACGGGATCGAGCATCCAGTGAACGCCGCGACGGATGCGTGGGGTGGACTCGGCCAAGCCTGACCGGATTTCGACATGTTGGCCTGCCCGCGGCCAGTCGTGGTGCAGTATGCGGTATTCTAGGACCGCGCCGCCAATCCGCTTGGGGGCTTCGCCGGGGGAGAGGTCTGGCCCCGCCCGGTCTTCGCCAAACAGGCGCGCGATACCGTCGGAAACCCGGCCCAGGAACATCTCGGCGCGCATGCGGCCAAAGCTATCGAGCTCCTGGCTCTGGATGGTGCCCATGCCGATCCGCATCAGATCAAAGGCTTGGGCTTGCTCAAGACTCGCGCCGGTCTGAGCGACGGGGTCGAGGCTCACACCGCGTGGTGCAGCAAATCCGGGAACCCGCATCATAAGTGCGGCGCTGGCTTCCCGAACCCTGGCCGACCATGGAAAAGGGCGCAGATCATCGGCAGTGACATGGCTGACCCGTAGCTGAAAGGTGACCGCAGGATCCCCATTGGTATGGCGCAATACGATCATCAGCCGTGCGTCGGTTTCGCCCATTTCGAGGACGCCGCCCGTGGCAAACAGCCAGGCTCCGGCCCGAGCCTCTCGCAGGAAACGAATGTGTTGTTCGAGAATGAGGACCGTGGAGCCATTGCGATCTTGGAACGCATCGGGCATGCCCATCAGCCGGACCAGACCGGCCATGGCCTCCAGGCCCTTTGCGCCCCAGAAACGGACGTTTAGGTGGCCCATCTCGTCGCATTCCCAGGTGTTTGCGCCACCGCTCCAGACTTCGCTCACGACGTCTTCCTTACCCACCGAAAAGCGCTTGTAACCAATTCCAGAGAGATCGCGAATTGGCCTAGGACACCTCGGGTTTGGCTACGCGTTTGTCTGGTCGATCTTGCCGAAAACATGTGCCAAGCTCGTTGCCCAGGGAGGGGCCTTCATGTCGGAAACCAAATCGACCCACAAGGTGCTGATTGCACGACACTCAGGGGTTACCCGGTTGACCCACTGGATCAATTTGCTGGCAATCAGCTTCCTGATCCTTAGCGGGTTGCAGATCTTTAACGCCCACCCGGCGCTCTATTGGGGACAGAAGGCGACGTTCGCCGAACCCTGGCTGTCTATGACCGCCGTGCAACAGGGCGACCATACCGTCGGTGTGACCAAGATCGGGTCGCTGAAGATCGAGACCACGGGGCTGTTCGGCTATTCCGGCAAGGCGGGTGCGCAGGAGGCGCGCGGCTTTCCGGCCTGGGCGACGATCCCGACCTACCGGGCCTTAGTCGACGGGCGCCACTGGCACTTCTTCTTTGCTTGGTTATTCGTGATCAACGGCGCGGTCTACCTTATAGCCAGTCTATTGAACGGCCACTTCAAGAAGGACCTGCTTCACACCAAGGACCAGCTCACCCCGGCGCATCTGTGGCATGAGATCAAGGATCACGCCCGTCTGCGGTTTCCGAAGGGCGAAGAGGCGCGGCGATACAACGCGATCCAGAAGGCCACCTATATGGCGGT
>JANLPX010000267.1:0-6238 GCA_031367485.1 Alphaproteobacteria bacterium
TTGTGGGTCTCGACGATGGCGCGGCGGGCCAGGGTCAGGGCGGCAAAGGCCTCGCTGGCGCGTTCGACGGCTTCTTGCCCGATTAGCGCTGAGATGCCGGCTTCACGGCGTAGGGACGGCATGACCCCAGCCAATAGGGCGGTCTTGGCGAGAGCCGCGTCGATGGCGGCTTCGGCTTCAAATAGGCTGGCGGCGACTTGATCGGCGACGAGACGGCGTTGCTTAAGCATGTGTCTTCTCCTGCACACAGGCGGAACGCCTATGCGGTGATTGGGTGAGGATGTCAGGTTATGGCTAAGGTCTTGTTTAGACTTAGACTTAATATCTCTAGGCGAGGTCTTTGAGGGCGTGGAGACCCGAAAGAATAGCGCCAAATGCCAGGGCTGAAGCGATGGCGATAAGCCCGATCCAGCCCAATTTTGCGAGGGGGCCTAGGTCATCTCGACCGAGCCCTTCTCCCCATCTGATTCCGGATCGGGCTGGAAACTCTCGTCCAGCAAGGCCCAGGTCAAACAGAGGATTTCGCGTAAAATCATTTCCGGCGGTTTGAAGGCCGACATTTTGCGCGTGGCCGAAACCAGATCCCGCGCCATGGCCGCCTTGGTCGGTGTATCCGTGAGATCGGCGAGTTGGCGCTCCAACTGATCCCAACTGAACATCGGGACCGCCGCGCCATTGGAGCTCGGGGTCGGCCAGCGTGTCTCGAAGGCCTCGACTTCCTTGCGCAGCCTCAGAGCCTGGCGGACCGTCGAGCGATCCTCCGTCGCCGACCGATCTGCCGCGTTGCAATTGGCGGCTTGGGGTCGCAGATCCCGTAAGTGCCTTACCCAGTCGCCCATCTCGCTCGTCTCCATGTTCCACGTCATGGAGCGGTGGTTTTGGGCGGGTGTCTGTCCTGATCGTGTCTTGTCCTGATCCAGTCAGGACAAGCCTGTCATGGTCAGCCAGACGGCGGGCAGCCTCATAGCGGTCGCCCGCGCCAAGTTTTCGCCGGGCACGGTCGCAATAGGTATCGACGGAAGTCTTAGACATGCCCAACTCGCGGGCGATTTGCTTGGAACTGAGGTGACGATCGACCAAGCGCAAGCACTCGCGCTCACGCTGAGTCAATCGGTCTACGAGATCCTCTGTCATAGCCTGCGTCTCGCGTCTAAGATGAACACGGTAGCGTCTGCAGCCCTTGCCCGTCTAGAGTTCATAGCGAAGCTGCGAGCATGAACCCAAATTTGAGGACGAGCAATTGGCTCTTCTTGACGACCCAACTGGCCCCGACCCGATCGACCTTCAAATCGGCGCACGCATTAGAATGCGTCGCAAGTCGATTTCCCTAAGCCAAGGCGTTCTAGCGGGACGGATTGGTGTGACCTTTCAGCAGGTTCAAAAGTACGAGCGAGGCGTGAATCGGGTGTCTGGATCGATGTTGGTCGGCATAGCCGGGGCCCTGGAGACCACAGTCGGTTGGTTGGTGGGCGAGGAAAGTAGTGATGGCGGCGAGGCCGAGGCTCTGCTGCAATCCCTTTCCATCCCTGGCGCGCAAGAGCTGCTTGAGGCCTTTGCCGCAATCCGCAGTGTCAATGCGCGCCGACAGCTGATCGAGCTGGCCAGAGAAATCGCTTCGGGCCGCGCCTAGATGGCGCTGAACTTGACCGCCTATTAAAACGTCGCGGCTAGACTATCGGCCGATGAATGATGTCCAGACCCCGAAGAATGCTGTCGCCGCCACGGTCGGGGTCGAACAGCTTGCGGCCTTGAGCCATGAGTTTCGTACGCCCTTGAACGGCGTCTTGGGTATGGCGCGATTGCTGGAAGGCACGGGTCTCACCCACGAACAACGGACCTATGTCACGGCACTGAGGGACTCTGGGGAGCACTTGCTGGGGTTGGTCAACGATTTGCTCGACTTCGCAAAGCTCGGTGTCTCGCAGGTAGAGCTACAAAAAGCGCAAGTCGATCTCGAAGGTCTGCTGGGCGGGGTCTGCGAACTGCTATCGCCGCGAGCCAACGAAAAGGGCTTGGAGATCGCTTGGGCATTACCAGCTGATGTAGGTCGAATTGTCGCCGACGAGGGCCGACTTCGCCAGATACTGCTAAACTTCGCCGCCAATGCGATTAAGTTCACCCAATCAGGGGGTGTCTTTTTGAGCGTTCGGCGCGGAGGTTCAGGACGTTTGCGTTTTGAGGTCACCGATACTGGACCCGGCGTTCACCAGTCTGACCGATCCCGGATATTCGAGGCCTTTGCGCAGTCGGACCCCGCACATGATGGCGACAAACTCGGTGGAGCAGGCCTTGGTCTGGCCATTGCCAAGACACTCGCCGGTGTTATGGACGGAGACGTCGGGATCGAGGATGGGCCGGTGGGCGGTGCATGCTTTTGGTTTGAGGCCGCATTTCCGATGATCGAACGGTCGCGTGCCCAATCGCTGCGAGGGCGCACCATTGGCATCATGACAGCGAATTCGGTACTCTCAGAGGCTGCCTGCCGACAGGTCGAGGCGTCTGGCGCAATCGCCAAGTCGAACCTCAACTCGCAAGCTACGATTCCGGATGGCGAAGTTCTGCTGGTTGATCATAGCTTGAGACCCTCGGGCCCGCCGGACGGCCGAGCGGCGCTGATCTTGTTAGAACCTGAGGCCCGTGGCGAGATTGATCACTATCGAGCGGTCGGGTTTGCGGGTTATCTGATCAAGCCCTTGCGTCCGGCATCCTTGGCAGAGCGGGTTTTGGCTGCACTGGGTAACGAGAGCCCGCGTACCCCTGAAGACGAGCGGGTTGCGACCGCGACAGCACCGGGCATCCGCGTCTTGCTGGTGGAAGACAATGCCATCAATGCTCTGCTCGCGCGGACCCTGTTGGTGCGTGAAGGCTGCATTGTTGACCACGCCATCGGGGGAGACGAGGCCTTGGCCGCGACCATGGTCGGTAGCTATGACCTGATCCTGATGGACATGCGTATGCCCGGGCAATCGGGTCTCGAGGTCACCGCAAACCTGAGAGCGCGGGGATTGGCCACACCGATCGTGGCCTTGACGGCCAATGCCTTTGAAGATGATCGCCAAGCCTGCCTATCGAGCGGGATGGACGACTTTCTGGTCAAGCCGATCTCAATGGAGTCTCTGCGGCGCGTCTTGACCCAGCTGATGCATGGCGGCTGGACGGCGAAGGCGGAGCGCGCCAATCTCGGTTGATGGCCAGTGAATCCTCGACCAAACCCAGTTTTGCTAGTGCGCTCGCAGTCTATGGCGAGCGACGGGCCTTGGTTATGCTGGCCCTGGGCTTTGCTTCTGGCCTGCCCAATCTTCTGATATTTGATACGCTTTCGGCTTGGCTGAGAGACGCAGGTCTCAGTCTAGAGGTCATCGCCTTCTTCGGTTTGGCGACACTGGCCTATTCGCTGAAGTTCCTTTGGGCACCGCTCGTCGACCGGGCGGCCGTACCGTTTCTGACCTCCCGTTTGGGCCATCGGCGATCCTGGATGCTGATCTGCCAGGTCCTGATCATGCTGGGTCTATGGCTGATCGCTGGGGCCAATCCTGTGACAGGCCTCGGCTGGATGGCCGCCTTTGCGGTGTTTGTCGGTTTCGTATCAGCGACCCAGGACATCGTGATCGATGCTTGGCGGATCGAGGCGGCAACGACCGAGAAGCAGGGTGCCATGGCGGCCGCTTATCAATGGGGTTACCGCGTCGCGATGATTGTGGCCGGGGTCGTGCCCTTGGCCATGTCGGACTTCGCCGGGTGGAATCTGTCTTACGGTTTGATGGCCGGTTTGATGTTGGTCGGCGTGATGGGCGTATTTGGTGCACCGCGAGAGGCGCAACATGATATCCGCCCGATTCCTACCGAAGGTATGCCCCATGCCCCAACACGGGATGCTGCGGAGTGGGCGGCGCGGGCAGCCCTGATCGTTTTGGGTGGTGCCATCTTGGGCTCGGGCTTGGCCGGCGATGCCTCTATCCTTGCGGTGACTTTGCAAGGTTTGGGTGCCAGCGAAATGGCCAACGGTCTGAAGGCGGCCTGGACCGCCAAGCCCGGTGGTGTGTTCCTGCAACTGGCGGGGGTGTTGATCGGCGGGACGATTATCGTTTTGGCAGCACGACCCATTCCAGGACTGATCACCAAGCCAGGTCGGTATTTGGGGGTCGCCCTGGGTGAGCCGTTGGCCAATTTCTTTGGCCGCTATGGCAAGCTTGCGGGCATGATTCTGGCCCTTATCTGCGTCTACCGGCTCAGCGATTTTGTGCTGAATATTATGAACCCCTTCTATCTCGACCTGGGCTTTAACAAGTTGCAGATCGCCGAAGTGCGTAAGGTGCTTGGCGTGATTATGAGCGTGCTTGGGGTCGGCCTAGGCGGGTTCGCCGTGGCCCGTTTGGGCCTAATGCGCGCGCTGGTGATCGGAGCCTTCGCAGGCCCGATCAGCAATCTGATCTTTGCGTGGCTGGCCCTGCAAGGGCCGCAGCTATGGGCCCTGAGCGTTGCTATCGGCATCGACAATATCGCCTCAGGTTTCGCGGGTACCTGTCTGATTGCCTATATGTCCAGCCTGACCGGTGAGGGTTTCACAGCTACACAGTACGCCTTGTTTTCGTCGCTCTACGCGTTGCTGGGCAAGCTTGTTGCGTCACAGTCTGGTCGCGTGGTTGAGGGTGCGGCAGCGTCCGCCGACGCGGGAGGCGTCTTCGCATCCCTGAAGGCTTGGTTCAGCGCCCTACCGCCGGAGGCGTTTGCGACCGCGATGGAGAAAAGCCATGTTTCGTCTGCCGCCCTTGGGTCAGGCTATGTGGTTTTCTTCGTTTACTCGGCATTGCTGGGAGTCGTCGGCGTGGTTCTGACCCTCATGGTCGCGGCTCGCACGCCCAAGACCACTGATTAGTTCGGGCCGAGGCAAACCACCTGGGCCACCCGCAGATCGCGACGCAGACTGTCGGCGACAATGCCGTAATTGCCGATCGTGACCGGTTCACCGACCGCGAAACTGGCGGGGTTTTGGCGCGAGGCCGCCAGGGCATGGGTCAGGGTTTCGGGTGAGGTCGTATAGATGCGACCCCTGCGCGGCGACTCGGCGACGGTGACGCCGAGTACCCGTCCCGCACCATCCAGCGCGGGTGCCCCCGAAAGGCCAGCCAGAGACCCCTCAAGGCGGTCTGTACGCCCAGTCTCAGCCCATACCAGCACTGGCTCGGTGCGTGCGCCCCGCCCGTGGACGACCAGGTTCTCACGGCCCAGCAGACGCGAGGTGGCCTCGCCTGGGCGCCCCTGTGGGAAGCCTGGATGATAGGCGCGGTCACCGCGGCGAAGCGGACGCCCTAGGCCAAGGGGCAACGGAGCCGAACCGCCATCGGTAGTGAGGATAGCCGCCTCCCCGCTGGGGTCGATGGTGATCTTAGCTTCGACACCGCGACCTTCCGCCACAACGATGGCGACGCGGGCGCAGCCATCCACGACATGGCGCGCCGTGACCCAAACCCCACGGTCAGCTACTGAAAAGGCCGTGCCTGTCGCGGGTTCGGCCTTATCAGGCACCTCGACAACGACGGCGGGATCAAAGGGAGAGGCCGGACCTAGAGGCAAGCCTTCTTGTTCCGCCACAGGGGGGGGCGGTGCAGGGGCATTGGCCTTTTCCTGGCGTCCGACGGCCGCAATCACGACCGCCAGAACAATGGCCAGGTAGACAACCCAGTCCGGCAGTTTTGGGAAATGCACGGGGTCGGCCTCAGCCAGCGACCGCGGCAGCCAGGATTACGGCGGTGGCCAGTTTGGCACCGACCAGTACAGTAGCGGCAGCTATTTCGCCCTCTTGGATCCGTTGTGGCAAGCCGCGCAGGATAAGATCCACGATCCGAAACACCAACAATTGCACAATGACCGTGGATATACCCCAGACCCCGATTTCGATGGCGGAGGTCGAGGCTTTCAACGACACGGCCAGCGGCAGGGCAAGGCCCAACATCACGCCGCCAAGCGAAATTGCCGCCGCCGCATTACCCTCGCGGATCAAGGCGATTTCTCGGTGAGGGGTCAGCAAAATATAGAGCCCGGACCCGAGGATCAGGATCAGGACCGTCAATCCTGCATGCATCAGGGTCAACGGAAAACCGGTGGCGAAAGCCTGAATTTCCGGGGAGAGCAGTTGCTGGGGCATGGGAACCTGTCGGAATGTGGCTTAGGCGCGAGTATGCGCGGAGTAGAAGGTTCAGGCGGTGAGGTCGCCGTCCTCAAGCCGGGCGAGTTTACG
>JANLPX010000314.1:0-1774 GCA_031367485.1 Alphaproteobacteria bacterium
CGCTGGCGGACGGCAATGCTGCGGTGCTGGTCGCGCCACCGGGGGCGGGCAAAACGACCCTCGTGCCGCTGCACTTGCTGGACGCCCCTTGGCTCGAAGGCGGCAAGATCATCGTCTTGGAGCCCCGCCGACTGGCCACGCGAGCCGCGGCTGAGCGCATGGCCAAGACGCTAGGACAGGCGGTCGGCCAGACCATCGGATACCGGGTGCGCCTACAGTCCAAGGTCTCAGCTGCGACCCGGATCGAGGTGGTGACAGAGGGTGTTTTCAGCCGGATGATCTTGGGGGACCCGACGCTTTCCGGCGTCGGCGTGGTGATCTTCGATGAGTTCCATGAACGCAGTCTCGACGCCGATCTTGGCTTAGCCCTCGCGCGGGATGCTCAGATCGTCTTGCGCCCCGACCTACGCCTCCTGGTCATGTCGGCGACCCTGGACGGCGCAGCCGTTGGGCGGTTGCTTGACGGCGCGCCGGTCATTGAAAGCCTGGGTCGCGCCCACCCGGTCACCACCCACTATCTCGGCCGGGATGATGGCCAACGTCTGGAGGATGCCGCTGTCCGCGCCGTCGAGCGCGGCTTGGCCGCCGAAACCGGCAGCCTGCTGGTCTTCCTGCCGGGGCAGGGCGAGATCCAGCGCACGGCCGAACGCTTGGCCGAGCGGGTTATCGACCCGAACATTTGGATCACCCCGCTCTATGGCGCTCTCGATCCCGCCGAGCAGGACCGGGCCATCGCCCCTACGCCTAGCGGCATTCGCAAGGTGGTTCTGGCCACCTCCATCGCCGAGACCAGCCTGACCATTGAGGGCGTGCGGGTGGTGATCGATTGCGGCCTCTCGCGGGTCTCGCGCTATGATCCGGCCAGCGGCTTGAGCCGCCTTGCCACCGTGCGGGTCAGCCGGGCCGCGGCCGACCAGCGTCGAGGCCGGGCAGGGCGCACTGAGCCGGGGGTCGCCTACCGCCTCTGGGATGAGGCCCAAACTCGGGCCTTGCCGGCCTTCGCCGACCCTGAAATCCTCGACGCCGATCTGTCGGGCCTCGCGCTCGACTTGGCGAGGTGGGGGGCCAAAGACCCGTCGTCCTTGAGTTTCCTCGATCCGCCGCCCGCCGCCGCCTTTGCTGAGGCGCGATCCCTGCTCAGGCGGCTGGGTGCACTCACCTCGGTCAGTGTGCTGACCGCCCATGGCGCGGCCCTGGCCGAGTTCCCATTGGCCCCGCGCCTAGCCCATATGGTGTTGAAAGGCGCTGAGTCGGGTCAGGCCGGTCGGGCGGCAGACATCGCAGCCCTGATCAGCGAACACAATCTCGGCGGTCGCGACACCGACCTGCGCCATCGCTTGGAGAGCTTCGCGCGAGATCGCAGCCCGCGCGCCCGAGACGCCCGCGCCCTGGCCAACCGCTGGACCCGGCTGGCTGGGAGGTCCGGCACCGCCCGACCCCTGGAAGATGGGCTGTTGCTGGCGCTGGCCTATCCTGAGCGCATCGCCAAAGCACGCGGCCCGCTTGGCGAGTTCCAGCTGGTGAGCGGGCGCGGCGCCTATCTGGACCCCACCGATGCTTTGGCGCGGGAGACGTGGCTGGCGGTGGCCGAGCTGGGCGGTGGGGAGCGCCGGGATCGTATTCTGTTGGCCGCGACTTTGGACGAAGCCGTGCTGGCCAGCGTGTTCGCCGATCACATCGAGACCGAGGAGCGCTTGGAAGAGAGCGGCGGCGGGCGCCTGCGGGTGGTGCGGATCAGTCGTCTGGGCCGCCTGACCCTACGAGAAAACGTCGA
>JANLPX010000331.1:0-3677 GCA_031367485.1 Alphaproteobacteria bacterium
ATCCTGTTCAACTACTCCTACAACGACGCGCACATCACCAACTCGATGGGCACTATCGACCCGGCAGACCCGGCAGCATTGGATCCCCAAGCGCGGCCTGTCATCTCCGCAGCAGCTTGCTTCGCGCCTGACTACGGCCAAGTCGCCGGTGGTGCACGGACCACGCCTTGCGCGTCTGACGTGTTCACCAGCCCCTATCCTACGGTCAACGGGGCGGGTGCGACGACCGCTGTCTCTGGTAACCCCAACCCGAACGGTGGCTATCAGCGCGGTCAGAACCTGAGCGGCAATCAACTGCCCAACGCGGCCAAGAACAAGATCGCGTTGAACGTCAACTATTCCTGGCAGCTGGAAAACAGCCGACTGATCGGATCGATCAGCTATCTGTGGCGTGACGAGGCCTATGGCTCCATCTTCAACCGCAGCTATACCAAGTCCCCATCCTGGGATCAGATCGACGCTCGCGTCGCCTGGAAGCCAGACGGCGATAAGCTGACCGTCATTGTTTGGGGCAAGAACCTAGCTGATACGTTGGGCTACGAAGGTGGTGCCGGCGCTGGTCGTAAGGCCGGTAGCGTTCCAGTTCCAGGAGCTCCGACACTGCGGGTTGTTGAAGGTATCGCGACATCCTATCCGCTGACCCCGCCACGGACCTACGGGATCGAGCTGCAGTACAAGTTCTACTAGGCACTAACCTAGCGGAAGGTGTGGCGCCTCGGTACCAGCGCCGCATAAGCGTACGACTTTAGTATACCTCAACCATAGCCTTGAAGGGCGTGACGGACCTCCGTTACGCCCTTTCTTTTTGCCGAAATTGACTAATCAAATCAGTGCCCAAATTGAGTATCAGACCCTCTAGGCCATGCCCGTTTTAGCTCGCCGCCTCCGCAAACCCTTCAAATTCCCCGGATTGACGGATTCGATGAGATGCAGCAGGAAAATTCTTTGAACGCGGAATAGCGTCTTTTCTTGAGGCTATGGGAGGTTTTTTAGCATGCGTAAGACCACACTTCTTGCAACCAGTGCTTTTGTTGCGTCAATCCTGGCGGGCGTCGCTCACGCCCAGAGCTCCAGTGTTACTGAAATTGAAGAGCTGGTCGTGACCGCTGAAAAGCGCGAACAAAGCCTTCAAGATGTGCCTGTGGCCATCTCGGCCTTCACCTCCGAAACTCGTGACCTGGTCGGTATCAATTCCGTCCAAGACATGACCAACTTCACCCCTGGCTTGACCTACAACAACTCCGGGGACCGGATCAGCCTGCGTGGCATTGGTCGCGTGACCAACGTGCAAGCCGCTGACGGTGCCGTGGCTATCTACTCGGACGGCGTTTTCACCTCCTCGACCTTCGAAGCCTCCAAGGCCCCGCTGTTCATCGACCGTGTCGAAGTGCTGCGAGGCCCACAAGGCACGCTCTACGGTCGTAACTCCATTGGCGGCGCGATCAACGTCCTGTCAAAGCGCCCTACCGACGAACTCAGCGCCGAAGTGCGCGGCACGGTCGGCAATTACGGCTATACCCTGCTACAGGCGACGGTCTCCGGCCCGCTCTCCGACAGCCTGCGCTACCGCGTAAACGGCCAGTGGGAAAAGCAAAATGAGGGCTGGTATCAAAACACCGTCAAGGGTGTTGGCGACGCTGGCAATCTGATCGACCAGACTTATTTTGAAGGTCAGTTGGAAGCCGACTTCGGCGACAATGCCGAGGGCTGGGTCAAGCTCTCGAACTTCGGTTGGAACAATGACGGCGGTGGCCTCGGCGGTTTGGCCAGCTACACCCCGTTTGCCTACAACACCACCCAGGAAAACGACACCAACTTCTATCTCAACCAAGGGTTTGGATGTTCCGGCCTGGTTAGCGGTGTGGTCAACAATTCTTCGACCGGATGCACCAATCCGGCGATCAATGATCCGCGCAAGTTCGCCAACGATTCCAAGACCAATATCAGCTTGAATGCGACGTTCGTCTTGGCGGCTGAGTTTACCTATCACCTAGATGGTATGGATCTGAAGTATATCGGTGGCGCCACCAACTATCACTATACCCTCGTCACCGACAATGACGGTGGTCCGGTCAGTGCATACACGGTCCCGGCGACGGGTACGGGTGCATGTTCGGCCCTATTCTTGTCTCTGGGTATATGCACACCTTTGCGTATTTTCCCGCAGGCTGTGACGAACTACCAAGAGAACAAGCATTGGTTCAGCCATGAGCTGAACCTGGCTTCCACCGGAGATGGTGCTGTTCAATGGTTGGCTGGCGCCTATTACTACAAGGAAGGTTACAAGCAGCCTGTGACGGTTCAGCTGCCCAACCAGCCGCAATTTGCCGCGCCGCTCAACGTCACCGGAACGGCGCCGGCTGCCGCCAACCCCAACCGCTACTGGTACGATACCCGTCCACAGTTTGAAGACGAATCCTACGCCTTCTTTGGTCAGGTTGACTGGCAGTTCACCGAAACCATGAAGCTGACCGCCGGTCTGCGCTACTCCAAAGACCACAAGTATGGTCAGGAAGAAGCCCGCCTGATCTGCTTTGGCCTAATCGGTTGCGGTACGCCGCCAACCCAGTTGGCTTCCTTCACCCCGGCCATCGACATCACGCAAGTGGCCGTGGGATCGGGCAAGGACGCCAGCGGAAAGCTCCTGAAGGGCGTCAGCAAGGCGACGATTTTCGATCCCGTTACCGGCTTGGCCAAGCGTGAACTCGACGCTGAGTGGGATGCGACCACGGGCACAATTGGCCTGGACTGGCAGCCCGATGGCGACACGTTGGTGTTTGCCAAGTACAGCCGTGGCTATAAGGCTGGTGGCTTCAACTCGGGGATCGTGGCTCCCGTTGTCACCAACCCCTTCACCGATTCTGAGAGCAACAATGCCTTCGAAATCGGCCTGAAAAAGAGCTTTGGTCGGACCTTCCAGGCCAACCTGTCAGCTTACTATTATGATTACGCCAACTTCCAGGCCCCGGTGACCATCGTTCCGGTGGGTGGTGGCACGTCGGTCACGTCGACGGTGTTCTACAATGTGCCCAAGGCAATCTCGAAGGGCTTCGAGGCTGAGCTGACCTGGGCACCCATCGACAACCTGCGTTTCTTGGGCACCTACGCCTATAACGACGCCTATATCGATGAAGCTGCTGGCCTTATCGATCCGACTGATCCTACAGCTTCTGGCCCTGAAGCTCGTAAATTCGGCGCACCTAGTACTTCGATCGACACCTATACGGGCAAGCCCCAGCAGGGTCAGGACCTAAGCGGTAACTCGTTGCCGCAGGCCCCGAAGAACAAGGTTGCCGTCAACGCCCTCTATACCTGGGACTTCACGCCTGGCAGCCTGACCGGCTCGATCAGCTATATCTGGCGCGATGAGATGTACGGCACCATCTTCAGCCGTTCTTACAACAAGACCCCGTCATGGGATCAGGTTGACCTGCGCTTCACCTATAAGGATGCGCAGGACCGGTTCACGATCATCGCTTACGGCAAGAACATTCTGGATGATCTCGGCTATTATGAAGGTGCCACTTCAACCCGTCGGGTTGGACGTGCAATCACCGGCGCTCCTGTGGTGCAGGGCATCGCAACCACCTATCCGCTGACCCCGCCCCGTACCTACGGCGTGGAATTCCAGTACCGCTTCTAAGGCGGATTTGATCTAAGGCCTTGAAGGGCGCGCC
>JANLPX010000361.1:0-2083 GCA_031367485.1 Alphaproteobacteria bacterium
CCGCTGGTGATCTCCGATCACGCGGACTGGGATGAACTGACCCAGACGATCACCGAACTCCGCCCCGGCGAGCTCTGGATAACCCATGGCCGCGAGGAGGGCCTGATGCGCTGGTGCGAGCTCAATGCCATCAAAGCCCGCGCCTTAGCCATGGTGGGTTACGACGACGAGGACGCGGAGTGATGCGCGCCTTTGCCGACTTGCTTGACCGGCTCAGCCTGACCGCTTCCCGCAACACCAAGCTGACCCTCGTGCGCGACTATCTGGCCGCCACCCCAGACCCCGATCGCGGCTGGGCGCTCGCCGCCCTGACCGGCGACCTCAGTTTCGACAGCGCCAAGCCGACCTTCATTCGCAAGGCGGTCGAGGCTCGAATGGATCCGCTGCTGTTCCGCTGGTCCTACGACTTTGTCGGCGATCTGGCGGAGACGGTCTCTCTGGTCTGGCCCGCTCGCCCAGGTGCCAACCGAGAACCAACCTTGGATGAGGTGATTGAAGCCCTGCGCGGAGCCAATCGCAACGAGGTTCAGCGACTGATCGAGACCTGGCTGGATGCCCTGGAACCCACCGGCCGCTGGGCGTTACTGAAACTGATGACTGGCGGGCTGCGGGTTGGCGTCTCCTCGCGCCTGGCCAAACAGGCCTTGGCAGATCTGGGTGGCGTTGAAATCGGCGCGATCGAAGAGGTCTGGCATGCCCAGGAAGCACCCTATCCCGCCCTCTTCGCCTGGCTACAAGGCCAGGGCGAGGCACCTTCCACCACCTCACCGGGACGCTTTCGCCCGGTCATGCTGGCCCAAGCCCTGGATGAAACCGTCGACTTCGCCAAGCTCGACCCGGCCGACTATGCCGCCGAGTGGAAGTGGGACGGCATCCGCGTTCAGGCGGTCAATGAACAAGGCGTCGCGCGCCTCTATACCCGCACCGGCGACGACATCTCCAAGACCTTCCCCGATGTCGTCGAGGCCCTGACCTTCGAAGGTGCCATCGACGGCGAACTTGTGATCATGACCAACAGCAAGATCGCCAGCTTCAGTGACCTGCAGCAGCGCCTGAACCGCAAAACTGTCGATGCCAAGCTGATGGCCGCCTATCCCGCCGGTATCCGCGCCTATGACCTGCTAGCCGACGGGACCGAGGATACCCGGAACCTGCCATTTTCAATCCGCAGGCCGCGCCTGGAAGCTTTCATCGGTAAGCTTGCTTCACCGCGTATCGACCTCTCGCCATTGCAGCCCTTTGCGACCTGGACCGACTTGGCTGCGTTGCGCGCAGACCCGCCGTCGGGCGAGCCGCAGGTCGCTGAGGGTGTGATGCTCAAGCGTTGGGACAGCGGCTACCTAGCCGGTCGCCCCAAGGGTCCGTGGTTCAAATGGAAGCGTGATCCGTTCCTGATCGACGCGGTGCTGATCTATGCCCAGCGCGGTCACGGCAAACGCTCCAGCTTTTATTCCGACTATACCTTCGCGGTCTGGACCTCCGACGAGGCCGGCCAACCGGTGCTGACGCCGGTCGGCAAGGCCTATTTCGGCTTCACCGATGACGAGCTGAAACAGATCGACAAGTTCGTGCGGGACAACACCACCGAGCGGTTTGGCCCGGTCCGCTCCGTCCGCGCCGAGCCCGATTTCGGCATGGTATTTGAGGTGGCTTTTGAGGGGCTGCAAGCCTCGCCGCGCCATAAATCCGGTCTGGCCATGCGCTTCCCCCGCATCCACCGCATCCGATGGGACAAGCCGCCGAGAGACGCCGATCACCTCACAACCCTTCAGGCTATGCTGGCAGCTCAGACCGCTACCTCCAGCTAAGGGTTGACCAGTCGGCGTGCGACGCGGGACAAGCATGCGCAACCCAAGATCGGAGGCCCGCCTTGTCCGCACCTATCCGCATTGCCCTGGCCGGCGCATTGGGTCGCATGGGCCAAGCGCTGGCCTTGGCGATCAAGGGTCGAGACGGCCTGACGCTGGCGGCGCGCTTCGATCGGCCCGATATCACCGGCGAAGATCTCATCATCCAAGCGCAGGCCTTGGACATGGCCGACGTGGTCATCGACTTCACCACGCCCGCCGCCTCCGTCGCTCTG
>JANLPX010000366.1:0-1885 GCA_031367485.1 Alphaproteobacteria bacterium
CCCATCGTCGGGCAGAGGTCCAAGAACCCGCAGCTGCGGGAATGGCACACCAAGAACCTGGCAAGGCTGCCCGGCTTGAAGTTCATGCGAACCCTGTGGGTCAGCAATATCTCAGGTGGACCTTTCCAATACACAGCTACAAAGCCCGGCTCGACGACCTTGGGTCTTGAGGAGGCTCACCGCAATCTGCGCATCTCGCCAGCAGAGTTCGATGAGGTCGCAGCCGAACTTGGACGAACCCTGGACTTCACCAAGGTGCCAAAGCCTGAGAAGGCCGAAGTCTTGGCAGCCTTTGCCGCGCATAAAGGTGAGGTGACTGCTGGCTACGTGTCGGCCCAAAAGCGCGGCTGAGCCAGGCAGCGAGATGGCGGAAAAAACTACAGAATCCACTCGGCCGGCTCGCGCTTCACGAAGTGTAATTGTCGGACGAATTCTCAGCGGACTCGTGATCCTCGCGCTCACGCTCGACGCGGGCGGGAAATTGCTGTTTCCGACGACAATGATTGCGACCAGTCCGCCGACGGGTCTCCCCGCCGACATCGGCTTCTACCGCTTGCTGGGCGCGATCCTTGCCCCCAGCGTCGCTCTCTACGCTTGGCCGCGCACCTCATTCCTCGGAGCGATCCTGCTGACCGGTTATCTCGGCGGGGCGGTCGCGACCAATCTGCGCGTGTCGATGCCGCTGTTCTCCTTCACGATGGTCGGTGTCTATCTCGGCCTGCTTGTATGGGGCGGCCTGTGGCTGCGCGACACGCGAGTCCGCGCTCTTTTTTCATAATTGGCGAAGGCAGGCCATTTGGCCGGTCATATTCCAACCTCTCTCAAGGAGAATGAAAATGCCAACCCCTGACGGAACCCCGATCTGGTTCGAGCTCACCACCGCAGACCAGGATCGCGCCCAGACATTTTACCAAGACGTCGCCGGGTGGACCGTTGCGACGGCCCCTGGTCAGGAGCTAGGCGGCTATCGTTTGGCAAATGCGCCCGACGGAGAGGGCGTGGCGGGACTGATGAGCCCCCCGCCCGGCATGGACGGGACCCCTGGCTGGACGGCCTACTTCCACGCCGGCGACCCAGACTCAAAGGCCGCAGCGGTCAAGGCCGCCGGCGGGGCGGTTCACTTCGGGCCAATCGACATTCCGGGGATCGGGCGCTTCGCGGTGTGTGCCGATCCGGAGGGCATACTGTTCAACATCATGCGCGGCGATAGCCCCGAAGGTTCAACGGCCTTCAAGCCAATGGCCGGGGAGGCTGGCAATGGTCACGCCGTCTGGGTGGAACTGGCAACCCCGGATCCCGATGGTGCACTCGCCTTTTACGGAAAGCTGTTTGGCTGGACCAAGCAAGGGTCAATGCCGATGGGAGCGATGGGCGATTATCTATTCTTCGGCTCAAGCGAAAGCGACCGACCCGGCGCGATGATGTCGAGCGAGACGACGGACCGCCACCCAAGCTGGAATACATACTTTCAGGTCGCCGACATCGACGTCGCCATCGCCAAGGTCACCTCCGGTCGCGGCAAAGTGCTGCAGGGCCCCGACGAAATTCCCGGTGGCGCTTTCTCTATCAACATTGCCGATGCGGAAGGTCATCAAATCGGGTTTGTCGGCCAGCGCAGAGCGATATCGGGGGAGCCGATCACAGAGCATCGCGATGCGAAATAGCGACATACCCAGACGATCACATGGGAATGGCTGCGCGACGGCAAATGGCTGCCGCTCTGCGACCGGGTAGCGGTCAGACACAACTGAACGAAGGAAGCAACAAATGACCGACATTCAAGTCATGACCCAACTGGCTTTTCACGGTGAGTGCCGTCCGGCATTCGAGCATTATGAAAAAGTGCTGGGCGGCAAAATCACTGTGATGAACAGCTTTGGCGACA
>JANLPX010000374.1:0-12264 GCA_031367485.1 Alphaproteobacteria bacterium
GAAGCCTCAGCCTTTGTGGAACGCCAGCACGAGCTCTATGCCGCCGAGAGCGGGCGAAATCTGCGAGAAGAGCTGCTAGCCCGCAAAGCGCTGAATTCCGATGGCGGGATTGATCCGGTGGATCAGGCGATGATGCAGGCCTTGGTCAAGCGGATGGCCAAGCGGTTGGCCGACCGCTATTCCCGCCGCCGCCGCGCAGCCTGGACCGGGCACCTGGATGTCAGCCGCACCCTGCGCAAGTCGATGGGCTATGGAGGCATGCCCTTCGACATCGTCTTCAAGACCAAGAAGATCGACAAACCTTCCATCGTGGCGATCTGCGACGTATCAAAATCCGTGGCCGCCGCCGCACAGTTCCTGCTGACCTTCCTCTACTCGCTCAACGAGGTGGTCGACCGGATGGAGGCCTTCGCGTTTTCGGGGCGGATGATCAGCGTCAATGCGGTGCTTGACGAGAACCATATTGAGACGGCGATCTTGGAGGTGCTGAAGCGGATCGGCTTCCAACAGACCGACTATGGCAAGAGCCTGGAAGACTTCTGCGAACAGCATCTCGATCAGCTTGACCGCCACACCACGGTGATCTTCCTAGGCGACGCGCGCTCAAACTATGCCGACCCGCGCTTGGATCTGTTGGCGACCATCCAAAAGCGGTCGCGCGCGCTGATCTGGCTGAATCCCGAGCCCGAGAGTTACTGGAACCAGGGCGACAGCGTGATGTACCGCTATGAGCGGTTCTGCCATGTGGCCAAGTCGTGCAATACGCTAGGCCAACTGGAACGCATCATCGAGGACGTGCTGCGAACCTATATCCCGCACTAAGCCTTCTAAAGGTTCCCCGAGATATCGGGCGGTGGCCGAGAAGCGATTCCCACCTAGCCGCTCGGCAAAGCTGGCCCATCACGATATTCCAAGAGACCCCTCATCCGACCTTGCTCCGCAAGGCCACCTTCTCCCGCAAGGGGAGAAGGGTACGGCTATGCGGCCACTTCTAGATTCAAGAGATGCCAGCTCAGTGCCTTCTCCCCCTGCGGGAGAAGGTGGCCCCGTGGAACGGGGTCGGATGAGGGGCTTTGCTCCCCTTGCCGGGCGTCAACCGTTACGGCGGAACTGTGTTCCGCCGGCACCCCCAATGTTGAACAAGGGGTCCTCAGATCACGACCACTTCAGGCTATCTGTATCAATCGGTAGACTGCGCACGCGCACGCCTGTCGCTGCGAAGATCGCGTTGGTCAGGGCCGGTAGCGCCGGCGGAAGGGCCGGTTCGCCCAGGCCAGTGGGCGAAAAGTCGCTCATCAGCCAATGCACCTCGACCGGCGGCGCGGCGGCCATGCGGATAAGGGGGTAGGTGTCGAAATTGGTTTGGACAGTCTGACCATTTTCGATGGTGATCTTCTGGCCAATCGCTGCCGACAAGCCGTCAATCACCGCGCCCTGCACCTGGTTCATCGCCCCGGCCGGATTAATGATCTGGCGACCGACATCGGCGGCAGCCCAGACCTTCTTGACGGCAACCTGGCCATCGCGATCGACAGCGACATGCACCACCTCAGCGAAATAGCCCAGGTGGCTGTAATAAAACGCGACGCCCATGCCTTGGCCCTTGGGCAGCTTGGTCTTAGCCCAGCCGGACTTTTCGGCCACCAGGCTCAACACGGCTTTCATGCGCGCGGCGTTGAAGTTGCTGGTCTGGATCGGCAGGGTCTCTTGGCCCAACAGGTTCATGCGGAACGCCACGGGATCAGCGCCTGCCGCATGCGCCAGTTCGTCAATGAACGACTGCATGACAAAGGCCAGAGCATTGGAGCCAGGTGCCCGCAAAGGTCCGGTCGGGACACCCGTTGGGATCAAGGATAGGTCATATTGCAGGTTGGGGACAAACCGAGCAGGGAACTCGGTCAGACCCATGCTGGCGCTGTTAGCCGGTTTGCCGTCCTGACCACCCAGCGTCACGAAGTGATCGCGCCAAGCGCTGATCTTGCCGTTGGCATCAAGGCCAGCGGTCAGGTAGTGCCACCCAGCCGGGCGATAGAAATCGTGCCGCAGATCGTCTTCGCGGGTCCATAGCAGCTTGACGGGTGCGCCGGCCTCGCGGGCGATCCAGGCTGCTTCGACCATATAGTCGTTGGACAGACGGCGTCCGAACCCACCGCCGCAGCGGGTCATGTGGATGGTGATATCGGCGGGTTTCAACCCCAGCGTCTTAGCAACTAATTGGCGGCCCGGCTCCGGGTTCTGGGTCGGGGCCCAGATTTCCATCTTGCCGTCTTTGAAATGCGCCGTGCAGTTTTGTGGCTCAAGCGTTGCATGGGCAAGGAACGGATAGGCATAGGCCGCAGAGACGGTCTTAGCCGCAGCCGCGAGTCCTGCATCGACATCGCCGTCCTTACGATCTGTACGCAAGGGTGCACCCTGCGACAGGGCCAGGGCTTGTGCATCATAGCTGGCTGAGGACTGCTTGGCCGTGGGGTGGTCCTTCCAGGCGATGCTGAGCTTTTCGCGGCCCTTGCGCGCTTGCCACCAGCTGTCGGCCACCACGGCAACGCCGGGCAACAGGCCCGACAGTTCTGTCCCACCCTCAACGACAAAGGCTTCTCGAACCCCCTTCACGGCCTTGGCGGCAACAAGGTCGGCCGAGGCGACCCCAGCACCAAATACCGGCGCTTTTTCGAAGGTGGCATAGAGCATACCCGGCACCACTACATCGATCCCGAACAGCGGCTTGCCCGTGACAATGGAGGGCGTATCGACCTGGGCGTGAGGCTTACCGACGATGCGATAGTCCTTAGCGTCCTTGAGTTTCAGGTTCTTCGGATCGGGCGCAGGCATCGTGGCGGCCATAGCCGCCAATGACCCATAGGTGGCTTTGCGCTTGCTGGCAGTATGGAACACGACACCTGACGCAGTTGTGCATTCGGTGGCCGAAACATCCCAGGTCTTGGCGGCAGCAGAAACCAAGAGCGACCGAGCCGTGGCACCCACCTTGCGGAGCTGGTCCCAGTGCAGCGGCGTGGCCAAGCTGCCGCCCGCAAACTGACTTCCAAAAGCAGCTGGATTGTTATCGGCTTGTTGGGTGCGAACCTGGCCCCAATCGACATCTAGCTCCTCGGCGATGATCATCGGCAACGAGGTTTTGATGCCTTGGCCGATCTCTGGATTCTTGGCGATAATCGTGACAATCCCATCCGGGGCAATGGTCACGAAGGCATTGAGTTGAGCCGCTTTTGCACTTTGTGCACCGGCTTGACCGGCTAGGCTAAAGCTAAGCATGAGACCGCCCGCTGCGGCGCTCGTCTTGATGAAATCGCGGCGTGAGGCGCCGGGGAGATTACCGTCTGCCATGATTAGACCTCCGCCTTCTGGCCAGACGCCAGCTTAATCGCCGCCCGTATCCGGGTGTAGGTCGCGCAGCGGCAGATATTACCGCTCATCGCGGCATCAATGTCGGCGTCGGTGGGCTTGGGTGTCTGGCGAAGCAGCGCGGTGGCCGACATAATCTGGCCGGGCTGGCAGTAGCCGCATTGGGCGACATCGAGTTCGCTCCACGCCGCTTGCACCTTTTTGCCGACACTAGAGGTGCCAATGCTTTCGATGGTGACGACTTTCGAGGACCCGACCCCCTCCACCGGAAACGAGCAAGAGCGAACCGGCGTTCCGTCGATGTGAACGGTGCAGGCTCCACACTGTCCAATGCCGCACCCGAACTTCGGACCCAGTATGCCTAGACTATCGCGCAGGGTCCAAAGCAGCGGCGTGCCCGCCTCGACATCGGCCTCACGGACACGGCCGTCAACGTGGAGTTTGTAGCTCATCTTGTCCGTCTCCCTTGCGGTTCAAGATCATATCTAGACGCTCAGGGCAGCAAGACAACCGAGTCGGACAACTCATTGGGGTTGTCGTCGGCTTTCACAGGGAAATGCTGCGCCAGGATATCGCCGCAGAGCGCAATTGCCTGTTCGAACCCTTCAGCCGGGCGTCCAGCTTTGAACCCCGTCATCAGGAGCTCCATCGCCTGATCCCAGACCTGGGGGGCCACGCAAGCCGCCACGCCTTCATCGGCAATCAGTTCCGCGAGACGCTCTGTCGTGGAGACATAGATCAATACACCGGTGCGATCCCTTGTGGCCGCTAGGTTCTTGGCCAGGAACTGCTCTCGGGCACGTCTGCGCACGCGTTCGCGTTTAAGGCTCTTGGGTGTCAGGGCCCGCCGCACCGACGGGAAAGACACCAAGACTAGCACTGCCACGAACAGCAGACCTTGCAACAGGATAGCACCGGCAACAGCGCCGCCCGCCGCCGTCTCAGCTACCGCTCCGATCTGAGCTGCCGTCCACGTTTTGCCAAACAAAGCCGGCACGCTGACATGGATGCCGCCCAACAACAGGAGGGCCGGCGCAAGCAGGGCGGCCAGTGCAGCCCACGCAATCGGCACCTCGCGATAGTCGGAACTTTCGTGGGCCACAACGCAGTAGATTTCGCCCTGGGTCCGCGCCTCAGCGGTTTTCACGGCGGCCTCTACGCGCACCCGATCTTCAGACGTTAGCATGTCACCATCCCCCCGAAGAGCCACCACCGCCAAAGGAGCCACCACCGCCAGAGAACCCGCCCCCACCGCCCAAGCTACCTCCACCTCCACCGAACCCGCCACTGCCGCGACTATTTTGCAAGAGCATCAGGGGTAGCCACCACAGACTGCTCCGACGACCTCCTAGTCCTCGCAAAAGGCCAACCACGATCCATAGGACCAGGATGACCACAAGAAACGAGGGGAAATGCTCTCGACTAGCCGTCGTCTGCGCCACCTCGGGGGGGCGTGCCGCAATTGCCTTGGCTTGGTCTTCTGGCAGCGCGAGCTGGGCGATGATCGCCTGGGCACCAGCAACGACACCCTGCTCCAAGTCGCCGGACCGAAAGGCGGGTAGAATCTTAGATTGGATGATCGTTGAAGACAGAGCGTCCGTCAGTACCGGTTCGAGCCCGTAACCGACCTCGATCCGCACCTTTCGGTCGTTGGGGGCCACGACCAGGACAACCCCATCATTGCGAACCTTATCGCCGACGCCCCAAGCACGTCCAAGCTGATAGCCGTAGTCCTCGATTGGGTAGCCTTGCAGATCCGGGATCGTCGCTACCACCACCTGGTGACCCGTCTTCTGCTCGAGATCTGCCAGTTCGGCGGTGAGTTCCTGCTTTACCTCTGGTGAAAGCAGGTGCGCCTCATCAACCACCCGGCCGGTTAAGGGCGGGAACTTGGGTGCAGCGATCGTCGCACTGGCAAACGCAAATAACGCCAGAACCGCGACGGCGATAATGCCGCGCGGCCCTGTGTGAACAGTCATTGGGCCGGTGCGGTCTTCGCGGCCGGCGCAGCTGGTGCCGGTGCGAAACTCACACTCGGCGCGGCCTGAGCGCCAGCAGAAGCGGCGAACATTTCCATGGGCTTGGAGCCCTTATGGAACATTGCCCAGAACGAATTTGGGAAAGTCTTGAACTCCAAATTATAGTCACGCACGGACTCATTATAATCGCGCCGCGCGATTGTGACCCGGTTCTCAGTGCCTTCTAGTTGGGACTGCAGAGCCAGGAAGTTCTGGTTGGATTTCAGATCTGGATAGTTTTCTTGGATCATCATCAGCCGGCCCAAAACGCCTGACAGCCGGTCTTGTGCCTGAGCATATTCTTGGAACTTGGCCGGATCGGTAAGGGTCGAGGCATCAACCTTGACCTGTGTAGCCGAGGCGCGGGCCTGGACCACCTCTACCAAGACGCTCTTCTCTTGCGCCGCATAGCCTTTGACGGTTTCCACCAGATTGGGGATCAGATCACTGCGGCGCTGGTATTGGTTTTGGACCTCAGCCCACTGAGCCTTAGCGCGCTCTTCCTTGGTGGGGATATTGTTGATGCCACATCCCGCGAGCAGCGCTGGGATAACGAGGAACATAGCAAGGCGGGCAATATTCAGGCGGGTCAAATTGCAGCTCCATAAAGGTCAGAGGCGAGATGAGATTGTGCAGCACATTACTTGCGCCGGTCCTTGATCTTGCGCAACACTAGCGATGACCGCGCTACTGATACCAAGAATCCCTTTCAAGGGTCGCTTCAGACTTCGGATTCCGCAGACGGGTGCGCAAGACTCTTGGCTGACTCAGACTTGTTACAACCCGCAGAATTCAATCCAAGAGCACCGGCCGATCGCACAGGCCTAGCCTCCAACACCAGATTAGAGGCTGCGCTTGACCTCTTCGATCGTGAAGCACTCGATGATGTCGCCTTCCTGGATGTCCTGGAAGCCCTGGAATGCCATGCCGCACTCCACGCCCGACCCGACCTCAGCCGTATCTTCCTTGAAGCGCTTGAGGGTCTGCAAGACCCCCAATTCCAGCACCACGATGTCTTCGCGGACGATCCGCACACGCGCGCCTCGACGGACCACGCCTTCGGTGACCCGACAACCTGCAACCTTGCCGGTCTTGGTAATATCGAACACCTGCAGCACCCGCGCGTTACCCAAGAAGGTTTCCCGTTGCTCGGGCGGCAACATGCCCGACAGCACGCCCTTTATGTCATCGATCAGGTCATAGATGATCGCGTAGTAGCGAATCTCCACGCCCTCACGCTCAGCCAGGTCCCGCGCTTGCTTGGAGGCTCGAACGTTGAAGCCGAGGATCGGAGAACCCGAACCTTTGGCTAGCATGACGTCGCTCTCGCTAATCGCACCGGCACCCGATAGTATGATCCGCGCGCGCACTTCGTCTGTCGCAAGCTTGTCGAGCGATCCGACGATGGCTTCTGCTGAGCCCTGAACATCGGCTTTGATGATCACAGGCAGCTCGGAGATCTTCTTGTCCTGCAGCTTGGCCATGAAGTCAGCCATGCTGACACCACCCCCACTCTGATTTCCGGCACGCTCCCGCTTCACGCGGGTGCGGTATTCAGTCAGCTCACGGGCACGCGCCTCGTTTTCGACAACAGCGAACGCTTCACCTGGAGCCGGCGTACCGTCCAAGCCGAGAACTTCGACCGGCACCGAGGGCCCCGCTTCACTGACCTGTTCGTCGCGTTCGTTGAAGAGCGCCCGAACCCGGCCAAAGTTTGAACCCGCCACTACGATGTCGCCGCGCTTCAGCGTTCCACGCTTGACCAAAACCGTTGAAACGGCACCGCGCCCACGATCCAGCTTAGCCTCGATCACCACACCGTCCGCGGTTCGATCAGGGTTGGCGCGAAGGTCCATGACTTCGGCCTGCAGCAGGATACCTTCAATTAGATCATCGAGACCGAGCTTTTCGGTGGCCGAAACCTCAATCGCTTGGGTTTCACCGCCCAAACTTTCCACAACGATCTCATGTTGCAGCAGTTCGTTGATGACCCGTGTCGGGTTGGCTCCAGGCTTATCGATCTTGTTGATCGCCACGATGATCGGCGCGCCGGCTGCCTTAGCATGCTGGATAGCTTCGATCGTCTGAGGCATCACGCCATCATCTGCCGCCACAACCAGGATCACGATGTCCGTGACATCTGCACCGCGCGCGCGCATCGCGGAGAACGCGGCGTGGCCGGGGGTGTCGAGGAAGGTGACGCGTTGACCGCCCTCCAACCGCACCTGATAGGCCCCGATATGTTGGGTAATGCCACCGTGTTCGCCACCAGCGACGTCGGCCGAACGCAGTGCGTCAAGCAATGAGGTCTTACCGTGGTCGACGTGACCCATTACAGCGACGACAGGTGGCCGTGGCTCTTGATGATCGTCAACGTCTTCAGCTCCGATGAAGCCCTCTTCGACGTCAGCTTCCGAGACCCGCCGGACCGTGTGGCCAAATTCGGTGGCCACCAACTCCGCCGTATCATTGTCGATGACGTCATTGATCTTAAGCATCACGCCCTGACGCATCAGGAACTTAATAATCTCAACGCCTCGGGTCGCCATCCGGTTGGCCAGTTCGGCCACGGTGATCACGTCTGGAATAATAACTTCACGCGCAGCGCGAGCGGCTTCTTGACCACCACCCTTACGTTTCTCGCGCTCACGTTCACGGGCCCGGCGAACCGAAGCTAGGGAGCGCATCCGCTCGACGGCACCTTCATCATCGCCAGCAACAGCCTGGATGGTGAGACGACCTTCTCGACGTTGGACGGCACCCTTTACACGGCTGATTGCCTTGTTAGCCGGCGCATTGGCCGCTTTGCGGCGTGTATCATCATCGTCATCAGGACGACGATCCATATTGAGCGAGCCCGGTCGCGGCGCCTGCCGCGCAGCGCGTTGCACCTCTGGTGTCGCGGGCGGCGCATTTGGGGCCATACGTGGCGGACGGGCCCCACCGGGGCGGGCTCCATCACGGCCGCCCGCTGGACGCGGCGCAAGCGCCGAGTACCGGACCGGCTCTCCGCTAGGCGCAGGTGCGCGCGGTGCACGATCACCTTGCGGCCGATCGCCGCCTGGGCGAGCCGGCCTATCAACAGGCGGGCGGTCGGTACCAGGACGGAAATCTTGATCCGTACGCGGCGCACGTTGCCCAAAGCTCGTGTTCTCAAATCTACCCGGGGCTCGCTCGGGGCGGTCAACCTGCGGCGGACGATAGGTCGTCGTGGAAGAACGATCATCGCGGCGCTCCCGCGAGGGTTCGTAGGTTCGTGTTTGACCGGGCGGCAGAGCTGCGGATGCCGCTGCTGGCCGAACAGGCTCGGGCTGAGCGCGCGGGGCTTCGACGGCCACTGGCTCAGAGACGGGTTCGGGGACGGGCTCGGGAGGAGGAGGCGGAGCGGCCTCCGCCTTGGGTGGCTCAGGCTCAGTAGGCAGGGCAACCGGAGCTAGGGTTGGCTCTGGCGGCTTTGCGACTGTGGCCTCAACGCGCGCGCGCTCCTCGCTGGCCTTAGCTTCGGCGACTTGCCGTGCCTGCTGTTCGCGCGCCTGCTCGATCACACGCTGGCGGGCGCGCAACTCTTCAGATGAGAGGTTGCCATCGCTCACCGCACCTGTGGGTCGGGGGGCTGGCGGAGGTGCAGTGAAAACACGCTTTTCGGCCGAAGACGGCGCAGCAAGATTTCCCTGCGGTCCGGAATGCGGACGCGCACGTTTGGTCTCTACGACCACCGTCTTGGTTCGACCATGGCTGAAGCTTTGCTTCACCGTGCCTGCGCTCACCGAGCCGCCGGGAGCCCGGGGCTTAAGGGATAGCGGGGCACGACCGCCAGGGGCGGGTGATCGGCCGTTGTCGTTATCGTCGCTCATGCGCTCGCTTTACAAAGCGGCCAGGCGATCCTGGCCATATCAACAGCTATAGGCGCGCGGAACCGGAATCGGTTCCGCCCGTCTTTAGGATTCCTCGCGCCAACTCAGGGGAAGGAGCGGGCGGAAGCCTGATAACCGTAAGACATCAAATGTCCAACGATCAGCACCGCGCCCCGCAAGGAAGGCGGTGTGTATCACATTCTCTCTGCCTAAGGCTAAACCCAATTCTAATGCCGTGTAGACTCCCATCAAATGGGGTGCTTTTGGCGATTTGCGAGCCGCCGCCAGGATCTTGCGCCGACCGTCTGGCGCGCCGTCACTCGCCTCGACCAGCCAAGTCGCCCGGCCCGCCGAAAGGGCCGCTGCAACCTTTTCAAACCCCGAGACAAGGTCCCCTGCGCGTTTCGCCAAACCGAGCCCATCCAGAACCCGGCGCACCAAAAGCTCATCCACCTGCTGGGCTAGATCAGGACTTGCCGTCAGTTTAGTCTTGGCAGACCGCGCGAATAGAGACTTTCGCGCCGCCGTCTCAACCGATGCGCGATCAGCTGCAACCCACATTCCCCGACCTGGCAGCTTGCGCGCCAAGTCAGGGACAATCGTTGAGTCTGGGCCTACAACAAAGCGGATCAACCGCTCCTCGGCCATCACCTCACCGGTCACCAGGTCGCGACGTTCGCGGCTCGCTTGGGCAAGAGTCTTGGGGGCCAGATCGGTGGTCACGCGTTCGACTTAGGCTCCCTTGCCTGGAGCTTGACCAAATAGTTGCTCCTCTTCAGTCAACGCGACCTCAACGGCTTCTGCAGGTTCTGGTTCAGGCGGCGCTTCAACCCAGCCCATGGCGATCCGCGCGCGCATGATCAGCGCTTCGGCATCTGCAGGATCCATGCTGAAAGTCTCGAGAATGCCGGCCTCCCGGACCCGCTCGCCATCTTTCGTCTCAAACCAGCCCCGCAGATCATCGGGTACCAGGCCAGCGAGGTCTTCGACAGACTTCACATCGCCTTGCCCAAGCGCGACGGCGACAGGCAGGGTGACGCCTTCAATCGCCAGCAAGCCGTCCTCAACGCCAAACGCCTTTCGCTTGGCGTCCAGCTCGGCAGCTTCGCGTTCCAAGAAGTCACGCGCGCGAGCCTGAATTTCTTCGGCGGTATCCTCGTCAAAGCCTTCGATGGCCGCGACTTCCGAATTGTCGACATAGGCCACGTCTTCGACGGAGGCAAAACCCTCGGTGACCAGCAACTGGGCGATCACCTCGTCAACATCTAGGGCTTCCTGGAACAAGGTCGTGCGTTCTGAGAATTCGCGCTGACGACGCTCGCTTTCCTGGCTCTCGGTCATGATATCGATCTGCCAGCCGGTCAGTTGGCTAGCGAGGCGGACGTTTTGGCCACGACGGCCAATGGCGAGTGACAGTTGCTCGTCAGGCACAACCACCTCGACCCGCTCGTCCTCTTCGTCCATCACCACTTTGGACACCTCGGCTGGCGCGAGCGCATTGACAATAAATGTCGCCTCGTCGCCACTCCATTGAATGATGTCAATCTTTTCGCCCTGCAGCTCGGCTACCACCGCCTGCACACGGCTACCACGCATACCAACGCAGGCACCAACCGGGTCAATCGAGCTGTCATTAGAGATCACGGCCATCTTTGCCCGGCTGCCAGGATCACGGGCTACGGCACGAATTTCGATCACACCGTCGTAGACTTCTGGCACTTCCTGAGCGAACAGTTTGGCCATGAAGCCGCCGTGTGCGCGGCTGAGCAAAATCTGTGGCCCCTTCGCCTCACGACGCACGTCGTAGATGTAGCAACGAATCCGGTCACCCAGGTTGAAGTTTTCCCGTGGGATCGATTGATCGCGTCGCATGATGCCTTCGCCACGACCCAGATCGACAACCGTGTTGCCGTACTCGACCCGCTTGACCACGCCGTTGACGATTTCGCCGACCCGATCCTTGAACTCCTCGTGTTGACGCTCGCGCTCTGCCTCGCGGACCTTACCGGTCACGACCTGGCGGGCCATCTGCGTCTGAACCCGACCAAACTCGAAGGGTGGGAGAACCTCTTCATAGGTCTTGCCTAGCACCGCTTCCTTGTCATCAAGCAAGGCGATGGACAGCCGCCGAATGCCGACCGGCTCTTCCGGAAGCCCCTCTTCGTTTTCAAACACTGTGTCGTCTTCAACAACCGTAATGACGCGTTTGATCGTAGTTTCGCCGGTCTTGGGATCGATATGAACCCGGATGTCGTGCTCTGCGCCATAGCGCGACTTGGCGCCCTTCTGAATCGCTTCTTCGATCGCCTCGATGACGATTTCCTTGTCGATCGATTTTTCCCGGGCCACGGCTTCAGCAATCTGAAGGAGCTCAAGCCGGTTGGCTGAAATGCCTGTCAGGCTCATGATTATTTCCTCTTACTCGGTCGTATCGTGTTCGATTGATGTGTCGTCAGCCAGCCGAGCGGTGCGTTCGTCCGCGCCTCGCTTCATGAGCTGGTCATTTAGGATAAGTTTGGCCTCGATAATCCAGGCAAATGGCACCAGAGCCGTCGCGTCCTCGCCCTCAAGATCAATGGCGACCTGATCGCCGTCGATCCCGGCCAGGATACCCCGGAAGCGCTTGCGGCCCTCGGCCATTCTGTCGAGCTCTATGCGCGCCTCAAGACCTTCATAGGTGGCAAAGTCCTTCAGGCGGGTCAGCGGCCGGTCAATACCCGCCGATGAAACTTCAAGGGTATAGTCGCCAGCAATAGGGTCAGCTGCATCAAGGACTTCGGAGAGCGCCCGGCTTAGTCGCGCACAGTCCTCAACATTCATGTCGCCACTTGGGGTTTCCGCCATAATCTGCAGCCGGCGACTGGCCTCACCGCCCATCAAACGAAGACGCACAATCTCGTAACCGGCAGCCTCGGCGACCGGGTCAAGCAGCTCCACGAGCTTTACGTCTTCGGCGGTTTTCCCGCGGATCAAGTTCGTAGCCCTCCGGCCAACAAAAAAGCGGCTGGGCCGAAGCCCGCCGCTCGTATGCG